>NZ_JBNHFD010000004.1:0-114040 GCF_059089865.1 Arthrobacter sp. Y3221157 | reverse complement strand
GAAGCCGGGGAAGACGAACCCGTCGAACTGGATCTCGCAGACCGGCCGGTAGCCGCGCAGGGCCAGGCCGATGGCGGTGCCGATAATGCCGGATTCGTCGGCAGCGGGAGCAGCCGTGACCGCGGTGGCCTTGTCAGCAACCTTGGCCGGCGCCTTCGTGGTGGGAGTGCCGGCACGATGGGCGGAGATCGCCGTCACCAGGTCCCCCTTGCGCATGCGGGAACCGCCGGAGATACCCAACTGGCTGGCGAGGGCCTGCAGCTGGGCGAGCTTAAGGCCGGCAAGGCCGCTGCTCTTGGCGGGTGCTGCCGGCGATTCGGCGGCTGAAGATAGTTCCACAGCTGGTGACAGCTCAGTGGTTTCGGTCACGAAGGATCCTTCCCCCTCGACGGCGTCCAGACTGGGAGCTGGACGCGATGATTTGATCTGGGCTGCAGTTCAGATCTGCAGCCGGGATTTCGGCCTTGCCGGTTGGATTTCGGCCAGCAGGGCCGGATACTGATTCACCTTGCGCTCCGCCCATGGCGGAACGCCGGGCTGACGCTTTCAGGGGCAGTTGGATGCTGCAGGTTCCTGCGTCAGACCAAGCAGGTGGCACCGGAATGCATTCGCAGTAGGAGATCAAATAGCAATTGAATGCAGGAGCAGATCAGATAGGCGGAATTACCGCCGGTGCATGTCCACCTTAGCACCTTCAACGTCCACTGCGAGCTTCAGTACGCGCCAGGCTACATCCGGCGTGTTGGCCGCGGTATACGAGTCAATGAACGCGAGGGCGTTGGCGGCTTCCGCTTCACCATTTGCGAGGACCAGGACGGTGGGCCCGGCACCGGAGACCACTGCTGCATGGCCGGCTGCGCGAAGTGCTGCGATCAGCGCGGCGCTTGGCCGCATGGCTTCCGCCCGGTAGCTCTGATGCAGATAATCCTCGGTGCCCGCCAGCAGGAATTCCGGCTTTTGAGTGAGGGCGTGGATCAGCAGGGCCGCGCGGCCGGAGTTCATGGCTGCAGCGTGGTGGCCCACGCTTGCCGGGAGCAACGCGCGGGCCGCCTCGGTGGACAGTTCAAAGTCCGGAACCGCCACGATGGGGATCACTGACCGGGCCACGGTGGCGTTGGTGCTGCTGTACTGGTCACTGTCCTGCCACGACAGCGCCAGGCCGCCGAATATCGCGGGAGCGACGTTGTCCGGGTGCCCCTCCAGCTCACTCGTGAGCTGGAGGATCCAGTCCTGTCCGCGTCGGCTGCCGGCCGGAACCATGGCGTTGGCCGCGGAGACCGCAGCCACTACGGCGGAGGCCGAAGAGCCGAGGCCGCGACCGTGCGGGTTGACGTTCTCCGCCGTCACCTTGAGGCCCCCGTGGCGGAAACCCAGCCGCTCGAAGGCCGCATCCATAGCGCGGATCACCAGGTGGCTGGCATCACGCGGCAGGGTGTCGGCGCCTTCGCCGCGAAGGTCGAACACGAGTTCGTCCGTGTCGAGGCTTTCCACGGTCAACGTGTCATGCAGCGCCAGCGCGAGGCCCAGGCTGTCGTAGCCGGGACCGAGGTTCGCTGAGGTGGCGGGAACCCGGACGGTGACCCGCTGGCCGGCCTCGATGAGTTGCAGTCCGACGGCGGCCTGCGAGGTGGTGTCCAAGGTTATTTTTCTTCCAGTCCCAGTTCGGCGGCAACGGTCACGACGTCATTGGACACTTTGACGGGCTGCACGTCGCTGCCGTCTTCGGTGCGCAGGGCCCACTGCGGGTCCTTGAGGCCGTGCCCCGTGACGGTGATGACGATGGTCTTCCCGGCCGGAACTTCACCGGCGGCGTGCTTCTTGAGCAGGCCCGCGACGCCGGCTGCGGAGCCGGGCTCCACGAACACGCCTTCGCGGGAGGACAGCCAGCGGTGGGCGTTCAGGATTTCCTCGTCGGTAACAGCACCAATGAGCCCGCCGGACTCGTCACGGGCACCGATGGCACCGTCCCAGGACGCGGGGTTGCCGATCCGGATGGCGGTGGCGATGGTGTCCGGTTCGGTGATGGGATGGCCGGCAACGAAGGGCGCGGCACCAGCGGCCTGGAAGCCCCACATGGCAGGGGTCTTGGTGGCGACGGCGGGAAGCGTGCCGGCAGTTTTCGACTCGAACGGCGCCGAGTACTCCTTGTAGCCCTTCCAGTAGGCGGTGATGTTGCCGGCGTTGCCCACAGGAAGCACATGGATGTCCGGGGCATCGCCCAGCGCATCGACGATTTCGAACGCGCCGGTCTTCTGGCCCTGGATGCGGGCGGGGTTGACCGAGTTCACCAGGAACACCGGGTAGGACTCCCCCAGTTTGCGCGCGATATCCAGGCAATTGTCGAAGTTGCCGTCCACCTGGAGCAGCGTGGCACCGTGCGCGATGGCCTGGCTGAGCTTGCCCATGGAGATCTTACCTTCGGGCACCAGCACGGCGCACTTCAGGCCGGCTGCGGTGGCGTACGCGGCAGCGGAGGCGGAGGTGTTGCCCGTGGAGGCGCAGACGACAGCCTGGGCGCCGGATTCGACGGCGGCCGTCATGGCCATGGTCATGCCGCGGTCCTTGAAGGAGCCAGTGGGGTTCATGCCCTCCACCTTGAGGTACACCTCGGAGCCGGTGAGTTCGGACAGCTTCTGCGCGTGGACCAGCGGGGTGCCGCCCTCGCCGAGGGTGATGACCCGGGTGGACTCCGTCACGGGCAAACGGTCAGCGTATTCGCGGATAACGCCGCGCCATTGGTGAGCCACTTAGACTCCTTCTACCCGCAGAACGGATGTAACTGAATTGATCACGTCCAGGCCCTTCACGGCCTCGACGGTGGCCGCGAGGGCGGCCTCTGACGCGCGGTGGGTGACGATCCGCAGTTCGGCGGACTCCACGTTGGACTCCGCGTCGCGGTGGATGGTCTGCCGCATGATTTCGATGGAGACGCCATTTTCGGCAAAGATCTGCGCGATCCTGGCCAGGACCCCGGGCTGGTCTGCGACATCGAGCCCGATGTAGTAGCTGGTCACAGCGGCGTCGATGGGCAGCGCCGGAACGTGGCCGGTGGTGGTCTCGGTGCGCTGCGGTCCGCCCAGGACCAGGCGCCGCGCCGCGGAGACGAGGTCGCCCAGCACGGCGGAGGCCGTGGGGGTACCGCCTGCGCCCTGGCCGTAGAACATCAGCTCGCCTGCGTTTTCGGCCTCAATGAAGACGGCGTTGAACGCGCCGCGGACGGCGGCCAGCGGGTGTTCGCGGGGCAGGAGCGTGGGGTGGACGCGGACGGAGACTCCCTCGCCGCCGTCGGCGTCCGTCAGCTTCTCGGCAATGGCAAGGAGCTTGATGACGAAGCCGGCGTCCTTGGCCGCGGCGATGTCCGCGGCGCTGACTTTAGTAATACCTTCGCAATGGACGTTTTCCAGGGCGAACCGGGTGTGGAAGGACAGCGTGGCCAGGATGGCGGCTTTGGCGGCGGCGTCATGGCCTTCGACGTCGGCAGTGGGATCCGCTTCGGCGTAGCCGAGGCGCTGGGCTTCGGCCAGGGCGTCGGCGAACTGGGCGCCCGTGGAATCCATCTGGTCGAGGATGAAGTTGGTGGTGCCGTTGACGATGCCCAGCACGCGGGTGATCCGGTCGCCGGAGAGGCTGTCACGGATGGGCCGCAGGATGGGGATGGCACCGGCGACGGCGGCCTCATAGGACAGCTGGACGCCGGCCTTGTCCGCTTCCTCGTACAGGGTGGGCCCGTCCTTGGCCAGCAGGGCCTTGTTGCCGGTGACCACGCAGGCGCCGTTGCTCAGCGCCGAAAGGATCAGCGTGCGGGCAGGCTCAATCCCGCCCATCAGCTCGATCACCAGGTCGGCATCCTTGACGAGGGTTTCGGCATCCGTGGTGAACAGCTCCTGCGGCAGCTCAACGTCCCGCTTGGTGCCCAGGTTGCGCACGGCGATGCCGCTGAGCTCCAGGCGCGCTCCGGTGCGGGCAGCAAGGGCGTCGGCGTCCTCAATCAGGATCCGCGCAACCTGGGCCCCAACGTTGCCACAGCCCAGCAGGGCCACTTTCAGGGTTCGCATTTCCGTCACTTCAGGCTCCCATGTCGCGGTTCAGCAGATCTTCTTCGGTTTCCCCGCGGACAATCAGCCGGGCAGATCCGTCGCGCACCGCGACAACGCCCGGCCGGGCCAGATAGTTGTAGTTGCTTGAGAGGGCCCAGCAGTAGGCGCCGGTTCCCGGTACAGCAAGCAGATCACCGGCTGCCACGTCCTCGGGCAGATATACATCTCTAACAACTATGTCCCCGCTCTCGCAATGTTTGCCCACTACGCGGGACAGCTGCGGCGCTGCCGCGGAGGTCCGCGAGGCCAGAATCGCCGAGTAATCCGCGTCGTAGAGCACTGGACGGGCGTTGTCGCTCATGCCGCCGTCCACTGACACATAGCGGCGCGGATACGTAACGTTGTTACCGTCCTCACCTGCGGCGGAAGCGGCCGGAGCGTCGACGCGCACGGTCTTCAGCGTCCCCACTTCGTAGAGCGTGAAGGTGGTGCTGCCCACGATGGCGCGGCCGGGCTCAATGGAGATGCGCGGCGAAGCGATGCCCAGTTCCGCGCAGGTGGAACGCACGACGGCGGCCATCGCTTCCGCGATCTCGGCTGCGGGGCGGGGGGTGTCCACTGGGGTGTAGGCGATGCCGTAGCCGCCGCCGAGGTCAAGCTCGGGCATGACGATGGAGTACTTTTCCTGCATGGCTGCCAGGAAGCGCAACAGTTTCTCCGCGGCCAGGGCGAAGCCGTCCGGCTCAAAGATCTGCGAGCCGATGTGGCAGTGCAGGCCCAGGAGTTCGATGCCGGGGTGGGCCGAGGCGGCAGCCACCGCTTCCTCCGCCGCGGACAGGCCGGCCTGGTCGGTGGTGTCCGCCGCCATGGAGAGGCCGAACTTCTGGTCCTCATGGGCCGTGGCGATGAATTCATGGGTGTGGGCGTGGACGCCTGGCGTGAGCCGCAGCATCACCTTTGCCTGTTCCCCGCGGACCCGGGCAATATCGCCCACCCGGACCAGTTCATCCAGGCTGTCCACCACGATGCGTCCCAGTCCCATGTCCAGGGCACGGTTGATCTCGGCGTCGGACTTGTTGTTGCCGTGCAGCGCCACCCGCTCCCCCGCGATGCCTGCGCGGGCAGCGACAGCCAGTTCGCCGCCTGAGGCGGTATCCAGCCTCAGGCCTTCTTCCTCAACCCACTTCACCACGGCGGTGCAGAGGAAGGACTTTCCGGCGTAATAGACGTCCACGCCGCCGCAGATGTCCGCGAAGGCGGCATCAAAGGAGTCCTTGAAAGCACGCGCCCGGGCACGGAAGTCCGCCTCGTCCATGACAAAGAGGGGCGTGCCGAACTGCTCTTTCAGTTCCTGGACCGTGACGCCTCCAAGGGTGAGGGATCCGGCGTCGTTCCGTTCCACGCTGCCCGCCCACATCGGTTCCTGCAAGGCATTGAGGTCGGCCGGAACGGCCAGCCACTCAGGTGCCAGCGGGGATCCGGTGTTTCCGGTCTGCACGGTTCCTTCAGCTTTCACGGTCATGGTGCTCACATCCGTTCCGGCGCGGAAACGCCAAGCAGGTCAAGGCCGTTGGCCAGCACCTGGCTGGTGGCATCGTTGAGCCACAGCCGGGTGCGGTTGACATCGGTCACGGGGTCGTCGCCCATGGGTGCCATACGGCAGGCGTCGTACCAGCGGTGGTAGGCGCCGGCGATGATCTCCAGGTGGCGCGCCACGCGGTGCGGTTCGCGCAGTTCCGCGGCCTTGGCCACCACCGAGGGGTAGCTGCCCAGGTATGAAAGCAGCTCGTTTTCCGTGGGGTGGTCCAGCAGCGAGGCGTTGAAGCGGTCTTCACCGTCCACCGTGCGCTCCACTCCCGCGGCCACGGCGTTCCGTGCTGCGCCGCGTGAGCGTGCGTGGGCGTACTGGACGTAGAACACCGGGTTTTCGTTGCTGTGCTTCTTCAGCAGCTCGGGGTCCAGGGTCAGCGGCGAATCTGCCGGGAAGCGGGCCAACGAATAACGCACGGCGTCCTTGCCCAGCCAGTCGATCAGGTCCTTGAGCTCGATGATGTTGCCGGCACGCTTGGAGAGCTTGGCCCCGTTGACGGACACCAGCTGGCCGATCAGCACCTCGATGTTCTTATCGGGATCGTCGCCTGCCGCCGCGGCGATCGCCTTCAGCCGGTTGATGTAGCCGTGGTGGTCGGCGCCAAGGAGGTAAATCTTTTCGGTAAAGCCGCGGTCCTTCTTCGAGAGGTAGTACGCGGCGTCGGCGGCGAAGTAGGTGGGCTCGCCGTTGGCGCGGATCATCACCCGGTCCTTGTCGTCGCCGAAGTCCGTGGTCCGCAGCCAGACGGCATCGCCGTCGTCGAACACGTGGCCCTGCTCGCGAAGGCGCGCCACGGCACTTTCGATAGCGCCGGCGTCGTGCAGTTCCTGCTCCGAGAAGAAGACGTCAAACTCGACGCCGAAGTCCGCGAGGGTGGCCTTGATGTCCTTCATCTGTGCCTGGTACGCGGCGGCGCGGATGACGGGAAGCGCGGCAACTTCCGTGAGTTCGCGGATATCCGGATGCGCGGTGAGCACCTCATGGCTGAGGTCGGCGATGTACTGGCCCGGGTACCCGCCCTCGGGCACCGGGAGGCCGTGAAGCCGCGAGTAGACAGACTTGGCGAAGGTGTTCATCTGGGAGCCGGCGTCGTTGATGTAGTACTCGGCCGTGACGTCCGCGCCCGATGCCCGGAGCACGCGCGCGATGGAATCGCCCAGGGCGGCCCAGCGGGTGTGGCCGATGTGAAGGGGGCCGGTGGGGTTCGCCGAAACGAATTCCATGTTCACGGTATGGCCGGCGAGCGCGGAGTTGGTTCCGTACTGCGTGCCCGCTTCAACAATCACTTTGGCGAGGGCGCCGGCGGTGGCAGCATCAACGGTGATGTTCAGGAACCCGGGGCCGGCGATGTCCACGGCCGAGACGCCGTCGATCGACTTCAGCCGGGCACTGAGGATAGTGGCGAATTCCCGCGGGTTCGTGCCAGCCTGCTTGGCCAGCTGCAGGGCAATGTTGGTTGCCCAGTCGCCGTGTTCCCGGTTCTTGGGTCGCTCCACGCGCACCTCATCAGGCACAGCTGATGCTGAAAGGGCGATGTCACCGGCGGCAACGGCGTCTTTCAGGCAGGCGGATATGGCGAGGGAGAGTTCTTCGGGAGTCACCCCTCTAGCCTACCGGGGGCCAGTGACAGCAAAGAATCATGCGTATTGTGCGGGGCCACCTTACACAGGACGGCCACAAGGAAAACCCGACGACGGCACAGGGTTGAACCAATAGGCTGGATCCAGCGTTGACAACAGCGTAACCACCGCTTGAACTCCGTGATCCCTATGACGAAACGAGAGCCTTATGAGACCCACCGTGCGCAAGAGCGTTTATGCCGGTATTGCCGGCCTCTCCCTCGTGGGAACCGTGGCAGGCTGTGCGCCCTCCGCTACCGAAACTGCTCCGGCCTCCACCGGTGGAAACGCTGCCGAAACCACCGCCTCGCCATCGCCGAACGCGTCCTCCCTGCCCGGCAGCGGCTCAACGTACAAGGACGGCACCTACAGCGCGGACGGAAACTACGTCTCGCCCAACGGCACCGAGACCGTGGGCGTCCAGCTCACCCTCGCTTCGGGCACGGTGAAGGACGTCCAGATCACCCAGTATCCCTCCAACCCCAACACCCGCAAATTCCAGGGCGAGTTTGCGGGCGGCATCGCGGCGCAAGTAGTGGGCAAGAACATCGACGAGCTCAATGTTTCGAAGGTGGCCGGCTCTTCACTCACCAGCGGCGGCTTCAACCAGGCAGTGGAACAGATCAAGTCGGAAGCCCGGTAGGCGGTGCCGGGAGGGGACGTGGAGGGCATATCGTTCGAGGGCATCGGTACGCACTGGGAAATTTCGTCGTCCCTTCCGCTGAGGCCGTCCCTGACGGAGCGCATCCTGGCCAGGGTTGAAAAATTCGACGCCGACTGGTCCCGTTTTCGCAGCGATTCCCTGGTGAGTGCCATGGCACGGACACCGGGCCGCTATAGCTTTCCGGACGAGGCCGGACATCTCGGGGAGCTGTATCGGGCCCTCTACGAGATCTCTGGCGGGACCATGACTCCCCTGATCGGCGCAAGCCTTGAGCGGCTCGGTTATGACGCTGTGTACTCGCTGCAGCCGACCGGTTCCCCGCTGCCCGCTCCGGCCTGGGACGACGTCCTGGAATGGAACGGAACATCCATCACCACCAACGCTCCCGTGGTGCTGGATGTCGGCGCCGCCGGGAAGGGGCTGCTGGTGGATCTGCTGGCGGCCGAACTGGAATCGGCGGGCATTGATGCGTTCGTCGTCGACGGCAGCGGAGATCTCCTGGCACGCGGCCCGTCCCCCGTACCGGTGGCTTTGGAGCATCCCTACAATCCGGACCAGGCCATTGGGGTGGTCCAACTGGCAGGGCGCGCACTCTGCGCTTCCGCTGCCAACCGGCGGGCCTGGGGCGATGGACTGCACCACGTGCTGGACGGAACCACCGGCAAGCCCGTCCAGACCGCCGTCGCGACCTGGGCCTTGGCGGAGACAGCTGTCCTTGCCGACGCGCTGGCCACGGCGCTCTTCTTTGTTCCCGGCGCGCACCTCCAGGGATCGTTCGATTTCTCCTGGCTGACGGTTTATTCGGACGGCAGTGCGGGCTACTCCGAAGAATTTGAAGGGACACTGTTCAGATGAGCCCTGTCGGAACCCCCCATGCCGGTTCTGCCGCATCTGCCACCGGACGGATGGATACCCTGCTTGGCAGGTTCACCCTGTACCGGCTCATCCTCCTGGTACTGGCAGCCCTTGCCGTGTACAGCCTGCTGCTTGAGGTCCTGGGCTGGCTGACTTTCGGAATCCCGGAGATGCTGGCTCACCTGGCCTTGTGCCTTGCCCTGACCTACGCCTCCAACCGGGCTCTGGCGGCGCTGTTCCGGGTACGGCCGCACTCGGAATCGTCACTGATCACCGGGCTGCTGCTCTACTTCCTCTTCTGGCCTTCCTTCCAGCCGTTGGACGTAGCGGGGGTCGCCCTGGCATGTGTGCTGGCGTCGGCGTCCAAATACGCCCTCGCCTGGCGCGGCCGGCACATCTTCAACCCCGCTGCCGTGGGAGCCTTCGTCACCGGCCTTACCGGGCTCAATATCGCCACCTGGTGGGCAGCGACGCCTGCCATGCTGTGGCTACTGGTCCCGGGCGTGCTGCTGGTCCTTTACCGGACCAGGAAAGTCCTGATGGCCTCGGTGTTCACCATCGTGGCGACGGGCATCATCACCTTTGAGCTGCTCAGGGCCGGCATGACTGCCGGGATGGGCATCTACCAGGCCCTGGCGCAACGGCCGGTGCTCTTCTTTGTCGGGTTCATGCTGACCGAGCCCCTGACGCTTCCGCCGCGGCGGTGGCAGCAGCTGGCGCTGGCCGCCGTCGTCGGCGTTGTCTTTGCGGTCCCCTACAATCTCGGATTCATCGCGAATTCCCCCGAGGCGGCGCTGCTGCTGGGCAACTTCCTTGCCTTCCTGGTGGGCCAGCGGGGCGGTGTGAAGCTGCGGTTCACAGGAAGCCGGAGGCTGACCCCGAGCACCACGGAATTTTCGTTCGAGCCGGCCAGGCCGGTGCGCTTCCTTCCGGGGCAGTACATGGAGCTCGACCTGCCACACGCCAAGTCTGACGGGAAAGGACGACGGCGGGTGTTTAGCCTGACAGGTTCGCCTGCGGAAGGCCTCGTGAGATTTGGCGTCCGGACCGCCGAGCCTTTGTCCGCGGCCAAGAAGGTGCTCCTGGGGCTGAAGCCCGGCGACGAGGTGACGGCCACCTCGGTGGGCGGCGACTTTGTCCTCCCCCGCGACCCCAGCAGAGCTGTACTGCTCATTGCCGCCGGCATCGGGATCACACCTTTCCTCTCACATTTGAGGTCGGAAGGGCTCCGGGAACGTGACGCCGTCTTCCTCCTACTCGCCAGGAGCGCCAACGAGATCGCCTATGCTGACGAACTTCGTGCTGCGGGCATCCGGGTCCTGGTACGCCTCGCGGACGGTTCGGAACCCCCGCCGGAATTTGGCGCTGTTCCGGCCGGAACACCCCGGCTGGACCCCGAGGAATTGAGGGCCCTTGTTCCGGACATTGGCAGCCGTGAAGTCTATGTCTCCGGCCCGCCCGCCAGCGTTGCCTCACTCCGCCGTGCCGCGCGGAAAGCAGGGGCCCGACGGGTGCACGTGGACTCGTTCTCCGGGTACTGAGGCCCGGTTCCGTGTGCTCCTCGCCTGTCAGCAACGCCTGAGCAGGACTGGTTTTCCCTTGGAGCCCACCTTCCTGCTAAGCTCTAGGACGTCCCGCCGGGAACGGCAGGAAATCCGGATTGCCCTCGTAGCTCAGGGGATAGAGCGTCTGCCTCCGGAGCAGAAGGTCGTAGGTTCGAATCCTATCGAGGGCACCATCAGAAGCGGCCCGGTCACTGACCGGGCCGCTTTCGTTTTTCCAGTTTGTTTTTCCGGGCAGGCTCGCAGCGGGCACCACATTATTTTTGCCCGGGTAAGCCCGTGACATTGTTTGCCTGGTAAGCCCGTGGTCATTACTGGTGGCTTGACGCTGCTTCCTCGGCCTCAAGCCGCAGCAGCCAGTCGGGGAACGGATCTTTGGCTGGATCGTATCCGAGCAAGTCAGGATCATCCGGGAAGCCAGCACCATCAAAGATTTCCGGGTCCGGCACGTCCGCGTCTGTAATTTCGACGTCACCCCATTCCAACCACGGCGGACAGACCAAGTCCTCGGAGGTCTCATGCATGCCGGCCGCAGCTGCTGCGGGATAGCGCTCGTCCATAGCAGCAGCCAGAACCACTAGCTGTTCATCAGTGGAAGCAGCTGGCCAGCCGCGCTTTTTAGTGGCAGACCAGCCCGGCCCGGGGTCACCAAGTGCTGTGCCGTCCCTCAGCAGGGCAGCTAGGGCAGCCAGGCCGGGCGGCAACTGTGGTGGTTCCCAGCCTGGGTGTTCGCTGGCGTACTGGCGGCCGGTGGGTGAGATCCAGCCGGGTGGTTCGTTTTGCGTTGCTTCCGTAGGCTTCCAGCCGCTGTTGTGTTTGAGCCGGTGGTGTCTTGGGCAGAGTTGTGCCAGGTTGCTGATGCCGGTTGTTCCACCGTGTTGCCAGGCGGTGAGGTGGTCGGCGTCGTTGTCCAGGGAGTTGTTGTTGCAGCCGGGAAAGGTACATTTGCCGTCCCTGAAGCGGAGTGCTTGCCGCATTGCTTTGGTGATTCGGTAGCTGGTGCGGCCGATTTCCGGCGGTGCACCGTCCCGCTGGTCGACGAGGACGCGGGTGAAGGAACTCGCTCCGTCGACGAGGAGTTTGCGGGCCATGGACGCCGGGATCGGGCCGTACCCATCAAGGATGGCCGGTTCGTCCGTCGCGCCGAACAGCGCCAACGCCGGGACGGTGACAAGCACATCCGCCCGCGGCACCCGAACCTTCCCAACCCCCGGGTCGACCGCAATAGGCGTGGTTGCCAAGTCCTTGCTGGTGCCGTCATTGCGGTGCAGGATCGCGGCGAGGTCTTCGGGGATGCCAAGGACTGCTGCGGGTTCGTCGGACCCTTCAAGCGTTGCGAGCCCGATGAAGTCGTTCGGGATCTGTTCGCTGGCGCTGCCAGATTCGGTGGGACAGGCCGCGTCCCCGCCGCCGGACTGGGCGGGCGCGAGGAGGCGGCTGGCGACGATATC
Source organism: Arthrobacter sp. Y3221157 (assembly GCF_059089865.1). Lineage (NCBI taxonomy): Bacteria > Bacillati > Actinomycetota > Actinomycetes > Micrococcales > Micrococcaceae > Arthrobacter > Arthrobacter sp. Y3221157. The sequence goes on along the minus strand of NZ_JBNHFD010000004.1, from coordinate 102,261 downwards.
GGCGCAGAGCTGCGGCAGGGTACGGATTTCGGTGGGTCCCTGCAGGCCGCGCGCGGTAGCCCTTGCCCTGTTCCAGATTCCTGTGGCGGTATCTGCAGGGAGGTACGCGGCGATCCAGGCCATCCCGTCACGGTCCCGGTGGAACTCGACCCGCCGGTCGGCCACGGACTTCGCGTGGCGTTTCTCGATCGACTCGGGGTGGTGGCGTTCCCGCCAAGCCCTGACCTTGGCCCGCAGCCGGGACGGGACAAGGCCGGTGGCGGGGCAGCCCCGGGCCGGGTTGGGGGCGTCCAGGTCCAGGAAATGATCGGCCAAAGCCACGGCGGCGGGATGGTCCAGGGCCTCGGTTTCGTCGGCGATGATCCTGGCGCTCTGCCACGACAACGCCCCCGACGACAGGCTCCCGTAGACCGAGGGCAGGGAGCAGACCCGCCGGGCCTGGGTGATGAACGCCCCCGCAGCCCCGGTGCTGATGGTCAGGATCCCCGCGATCTCCTCGACAACCGAGATCTCGCGGAAGGTCCGTTCCTGCAGCCTGGCGTCCGGCGGGATCATCGCCTGCTGAAGTTCAACCGATTCGGCGGCGTCCCGGACCTTCAATGCGGCGACCTGGGCTTCGAGCCTCGCCAGCTGGCCCAGCCGTTCCAGGCGGAGTTCATAGGCACGCTGCAAGACGTTTGTCCCTTCGCCGTCGACGGGACTTCGCAGCTGCGCATCTTCAAGGACCAACGCGTCGAGGGCAGCGACAGAGGCATGAATGCCTGCCATCTCCGCTGCCGTCAACGTGCCGTTTTCCATACCCACATCATCGTGCGAGGGTGTGACATTCTACGTGCATCCCGCTCAAGGCGGCGATAACCAAGAAAGCCGGTCGGCCGTCGTCGTGCTCTGCGTGCTACCGCCACCCACCGAAACGGCCCGTGCCGCGTGTGCTGGCACCGATTGTCAGAGCCCCCTCGTAGTCTGAATTGACCTAGTTGAGGGGGTACGCCATGCACGTTCCGTTCTGTTCCATCGTCCCGCCCTACCTGCTGCGGCGGCTGGCCCGGCAGGATGCTCCGCAGTATTCTGCGGCTGCCCGGGCCGCCAGGGAGGCCCTTGGCCACGTCGGCTCATTCCAGGCGTCCCGGACCCAGGCCATGCCCGATCTTCCTTCTGGCGTGCGCCTGGCGAAGCCAGGGCCGTCCAACCGGACCATCTACGATGCCGACGGTTCGGAGACCCTGCCGGGAAGGCTGGTGCGCAAGGAGGGCGAACCCGGGACGGGAGATGCCGCAACCGATGAAGCCTACGACGGACTGGGACACACCCACCGCCTTTATGCCGACGTTTTCGGCCGCAACTCCATCGACGGCCAGGGAATGCGGCTGGATGCAACCGTGCACTTCGGCAAGCTCTACGACAACGCTTTTTGGGACGGCACCCAGATGGTCTTCGGCGACGGCGATGGTGAAGTTTTCGAGCGTTTTACGGCATCCTTGAGCGTCATCGGCCATGAACTCGCCCATGGAGTAACCCAGCACTCCGCCGCCCTCGCTTACCGGAACCAGGCCGGCGCCCTGAACGAATCAATGTCAGATGTTTTCGGCGCCCTCGTGGAACAGTACGTGAAAAACCAGTCCGCGGCCGATGCCAGTTGGCTGATCGGAGAGGGACTTTTCACCGCCGAGGTGGAAGGAAGCGCCCTGCGCTCCATGAAGGATCCCGGAACGGCGTACGACGACGATGTGCTGGGTAAGGACCCGCAGCCGGACTCCATGGACTCCTATGTCAGGACCAGCGCGGACAATGGCGGGGTCCACATCAATTCTGGTATTCCCAACCGCGCCTTCTACCTCGTAGCGGAATCCCTGGGCGGGAACGCCTGGGACTCCCCCGGCCGCATCTGGTACGAAGCCCTGACGGGCGGATCCCTGCCTGCCACAGCCACCTTCAGCGTCTTCGCGCGGGCCACCGCCGCTGCCGCCGTGGAGCTCTTCGGTTCCGGCTCACAAGAGCATGACGCCGTGCGGCAGGCGTGGGAAACTGTGAAGGTCAAGCTTTAAGGGATGCCTGGTTGCCGGACTTTCAGCCGCCAGGCTGCGTGGAAGCCTAGGAACCAGGCCATGAAAATCAGCGTGGAACGCACCGGTGGGATTGCCGCGATGACGCGGGTGTGGACCGTGGATGCGCGGTCCGAAACGGCAATCAACCAGTGGGAGCCAATCGTGGAAGCCTGTCCGTGGGATGCCGTTCCCCGGACACCGCGGGCTGCGGCCGAACAGTTCGCCGGGAACCAGCCTGACCGGTTCATCTATTCAATCCGGGCCGGGGACAGGCGGGCGGCCCTGCCTGAACGGGCAGTGACCGGACCTTGGCGCGTGCTCGTGGACCGGACCCGTGCAGCAGCCCAGGAGTCCGGGAGTGGGCAGGGCACGAATACCCAGGGCAGCAGGTAACAGGCCACCCAGGCCCGGGCAACGCTCACACCAGATCGCGGGCTGTAGCTAGCCCGCTTCGGCCAGCTGCCCCCGGAATGCCCGGCGGTAGGACTGCGGGCTGGTGTCGAGGACCTTGGCGAAGTGGTGCCGCAGCAGGACCGGATGGCCAAACCCGGCTTCCCGGGCAATCTCATCGATGTTCAGATCGGTCGATTCCAGCAACTCCTGGGCCCGGAGCACCCGCTGGGAGTTGAGCCAGGCCGCGGGTGTGGCACCCGTTTCCGAGCGGAACTTCCTGGCAAAGGTCCTGGGCGACATGTGAACCCGGGCTGCCAGCTCGTTGACCGTATGCTCACGGTCCAGGCTCTGCACCATCCACCGCAGCAGTTCCTCCATGGGCGCCGAGCCGCAGGTGGGCATGGGCCGGTCGATGAACTGGGCCTGGCCGCCGTCGCGGTGTGGCGGAACCACCATGTCACGGGCAATCGCGGCGGCAACGTTGGCCCCGAGCTCCAGCCGTACCAGGTGCAGGCAGGCGTCGATCCCGGCAGCGGTTCCGGCAGAGGAAATGATATTGCCGTCCTGCACATAGAGGACATTCTCATCCACCTGCACGTCCGGGTAGGCCTCAGCCAGGTCTCGGGAGTAATGCCAGTGGGTTGTGCAGCGGCGGCCGTCCAGCAGGCCTGCGCGTGCCAGCGCGAATGCTCCCGAGCAGATCGATAGGACCCACGCGCCCCTGGCGTCAGCGGCGCGGAGGGCAGCGAGCACAGGCTCCGGCATCTCCTGGTCCCGCCCGAAGGGAGCCATGATCACAAGGTCCGCATCTTCGGTGGCTTCCAGTCCGCGGCTAACGTTCATGGACAACCCCGGCTTCATGGGAACGTTGCCCGGCTCGGCCGTGCAGACCCGGAAATCAAAGGCGGGAACTCCACTGCCCCGGGCGGACCTGTCGATCCCGAACACCTCGCAGGCCGTCCCGAATTCGAAGATCGAAAAGTTGGGAACCACAATCACCGCTACCGATTTCAGCATGCTTCCATTGTGGCAGGAATTTTAGCTTTTTGGGCATTTCTGCCACTGTTGAGTAAGTGCGGTGAAGAGAAGCATGGAGCCATGGAAATCTTCGCAACCATCACCGTCATCCTGCTCCTCCTCCTCGCTGCAGCCACCATCGCAGCGCTCCTCGGCGACGGACGGGGCCACACCCCTCCCGTCAGCTCCCATGAGGAATGGTCCGCCCTGGACCTTCCCAGCACCAGCTATACGCTCCGCATCTTCTAGCAGGCCCGTACCACAAGGAACGCCGCAGGCAGTCGAACCGGGGGTGCCGGCCCCGCCGCAGTAGACTGTCTGCAGCCATGACTTTGCATATCTCCTATCCCGCCGAGCTGCCGGTCTCCGAGCGCCGCGAGGACCTGATGGCGGCCATTGCCGCCAACCAGGTGACCATCATTGCCGGCGAGACCGGCTCCGGAAAGACCACCCAGATTCCCAAGATGTGCCTGGAGCTCGGCCTTGGCGAGAACGGGCTGATCGGCCACACCCAGCCCCGCCGGCTGGCAGCGCGCACGGTGGCCGAGCGCATCGCCGAGGAGCTCGGCGTCGAGATTGGCCAGGAAGTTGGTTTCCAGGTCCGCTTCACCGGCGAGGTCAGCAAGGCAACCAAGGTGAAGCTCATGACGGACGGAATCCTGCTGGCCGAAATCCAGCGGGACAAACTGCTCCGCAAGTACAACGCCATCATCATCGACGAGGCCCACGAACGCAGCCTCAACATCGACTTCATTCTCGGTTACCTCAAGCGGATCCTGCCGCAGCGCCCGGACCTGAAGGTCATCATCACCTCGGCCACCATCGACCCCGAGCGCTTTGCCAACCACTTCGGCACTGAGGAAGAGCCCGCGCCCATTATCGAGGTCTCGGGCCGCACCTACCCGGTGGAAATCCGCTACCGCCCCCTGACCCAGCCCAGGGCGGACGACGAAGAGGCCTCCGACGACGAACTCGAGGAGGACCGCGACCCGCTGGATGCCGTGTGCGACGCCGTGGACGAGCTGGCCAACGAGGCACCCGGGGACATTCTGGTCTTCTTCTCCGGCGAGCGCGAGATCCGCGACGCGGCCGAGGCGCTGCAGGCCCGCATCCAGTCCAACCGCCGGCTTGCAGGCACGGAAGTGCTCCCGCTCTTCGCGCGCCTGAGCCTGCAGGAACAGCACAAGGTCTTCCATCCGGGCAGCAAGCGCCGGATCGTGCTCGCCACCAACGTGGCGGAGACGTCGCTTACCGTGCCCGGCATCAAGTACGTCATTGACACCGGAACGGCCCGCATCTCCCGGTATTCGCACCGCACCAAGGTCCAGCGGCTGCCCATCGAACGCGTCTCGCAGGCATCGGCTAACCAGCGCTCCGGGCGTTGCGGCCGTGTTTCGGACGGTATTGCCATCCGCCTGTATTCGGAGGATGACTTTGGGTCCCGGCCGCGGTTCACGGATCCGGAGATCCTGAGGACCAACCTCGCCGCGGTCATCCTGCAGATGACCGCCATGGGCGTGGCCCGCGGCCCCAAGGACGTGGAGGACTTCCCGTTCGTCGAGCCTCCCGAAACACGGGCGATTAACGACGGCGTCACGCTGCTCCGCGAACTCGGCGCCCTGGCTGCCCCGAAGCCGCAGAACGCGGAAGGTAACGGCAGGAGCGGCAGCGGCCTCACCGCCGTAGGGCAGAAACTGGCCCAGCTGCCCGTGGACCCCCGGCTGGGCCGAATGATCGTGGAGGCGGGCAAGCGCAACTGCGTCCGGGAAGTCATGATCCTGGCGGCGGCGCTCACCATCCAGGACCCCCGCGAGCGCCCCACGGATAAGCAGCAGCTGGCGGCGGAGAAACACAACCGGTTCAAAGACGAGAATTCGGACTTCACCGGTTACCTGAACCTCTGGAACTACCTGCAGGAGAAGCAGCAGGAGCTGTCCTCGTCCGCGTTCCGCCGCCTGTGCCGCAGCGAATTTATCAACTACCTGCGGGTGCGCGAGTGGCAGGACCTCTTCGCCCAGCTGCGCCAGCTGGCGCGTCCGCTCGGCATCAGCCTGGACAACAAGCGCCTGGCGGACCCGGTGGGCAACCATGACGGGATCCACATCAGCCTGCTGTCCGGGCTCCTGAGCCATGTCGGCATCCTCGATGAGCGCAAGCGCGAGTATGCCGGCGCCCGCGGCAGCCGGTTCGCAATCTTCCCCGGGTCCGCCCTGTTCAAGAAGTCGCCCACCTTCGTGATGGCCGCCGAACTCGTGGAGACCAGCAGGCTCTGGGCACGGGTGGCTGCCAAATTCGATCCCGTCTGGGCAGAAGAGGTGGCCCCGGAGCTGGTGAAGCGCACCTACAGTGAGCCGCACTGGTCCACCCGCCAGGGTGCGGTCATGGCCTACGAGAAGGTCACACTTTACGGCGTGCCCATCATCGCCCAGCGGCGCATCAATTACGGCCGGGTGGATCCGGTGGTTGCCCGGGAGCTCTTCATCCGGCACGCGCTGGTGGAAGGCGACTGGCGCACGCACCATAAGTTCTTCCACCGCAACCGTGCGCTCCTGCAGGAGGTGGAGGAGCTCGAGGCCAGGATGCGCCGCCGGGACCTGCTGGTGGATGATGAGACGCTGTTCGAGTTCTACGATGCCCGGATTGGCCCGGACGTGGTGTCCGAGCGACACTTCGACAAATGGTGGAAAGAGGCCCGGAGACAGAACCCGGACCTGCTGGACTACGATAAGTCGCTCCTCCTGAGCGATGACGCGGATGACCTGGACGAGTCCGCCTTCCCCAGGACCTGGCTGCACAAGGGTTTTGAGCTGCCGCTGAGCTATGAGTTCCATCCTGTGGCCCCGGGGTCCCCGCCCAATCCGTCCGACGGCGTCACGGCGGAAGTGCCCGTCCTTTTCCTCAACCAGCTGGACGACGCCCCGTTCCGCTGGCTGATTCCGGGCCAGCGCGTGGAACTTGTCACCGCGTTAATCAAGTCGCTGCCCAAGCAGATCCGGAAGAACTTCGTCCCGGCACCGGACGTTGCCCGGCAGGCAGTCGCCGTCCTGGAATCGGACTTCGATCCCGCCAACGACGAGCTGGAACCGTCACTGGAGCTGGCCCTTCGGCGGATCCGCGGCGCCATTATCCCGCCTGGGTCATGGAACTGGGACGCCGTGCCCCCGCACCTGCGCGTCAGCTTCAAGGTGGTGGACAGCAAGGGCAAGGTTTTGGAGGAAGGCAAGGACCTTGCAGCCCTCCAGGAACGGCTTGCACCTGCGACCCGGCGCGCAATTGCGGAGTCACTGGGCGCCACCCCCGCGACGACTGGCCCCAAGAACACTGCTGCCGGGGGCAAGGGACCGGGCAGAGGCAAGACGGACGACGGCGGCACGCCCCGGCTGCCCTCGTCGGGCAAGGGAGGTCCGGCCTCCGCGCCTGCCGGCTTCGTGGAACAGGACGGCCTCACGGAATGGAACTTCGGGACCCTTCCGCGGGAAGTCAGCAGCATGGTGAAGGGACACACTGTCACCGGGTACCCCGCACTCGTGGACCAGGGCACCTCCGTGTCGTTGCGGGTCTTCCAGACGCCGGAGGAACAGCTCGATGCCATGCGCGGCGGCGTGATCAGGATGCTGGCCCTGCGGGTTCCGTCGCCGGACCGCTACGTGCTGGAGCACCTGAGCAACACGGAGAAACTGACGTTCAGCCAGAACCCGCACGGCTCGGTGTCCGCACTGATTGCCGACTGCGCACTCGCGGCCATCGACAAGCTCACCCCGGCGGAACTGCCCTGGGACCGGCAGGCCTTCGATGCCCTCTACGAAGTGGTGCGGGCGGAATTGATCGACACCGTGTTCAGCGTGACCGCGGTGGTGGAACGCATCCTGGCCGCCACCCGGCGCATTGAAAAGCAGCTGAAGGGAACCACCAGCCTGGCCCTGATCAGTGCGCTTAACGACATCAAGAGCCAACTGGAGCAACTGGTCTACCCCGGTTTTGTGGCACGCACGGGCTACGCCCAGCTCAGCCAGCTGCCGCGCTACCTCACTGCAATCGAGAAGCGGCTTGAACGGCTGCCGGGCAACGTGCAGCGGGACGCACTGAACATGGCAGTGGTGCAGCGGCTGGAGGACGATTATGACGATGCCGTGGCGGCGCTCCTCCCCGGACGGCGCGCAGGACGCGAGTTGACCCAGGTGCGCTGGATGATCGAGGAGCTCCGGGTGAGCCTTTTCGCCGTCGAACTCGGAACGGCCTACTCGGTGTCGGAAAAGCGCATCCGCACGGTACTCAACAAGGCCCTGGCGCCGGCCTGACGACCTTAAAACAGAGATATCCCGGCGCGGGCCGGGACATCTCTGTGGCGCTAAGTGGCGGGAACGAACTCGCCCCAGCCGGCGTCCCGCAGACCGCGGCGAAGTTTCTCCGCGTTGGCATCCAGGACGGCGGGATCCGGGTTCTGGTCCGCGGAGGCGAAGTTGAAGTCCGCCATGCTGCGTGAGGGCCATACGTGCACGTGCAGGTGGTTGATCTCGTAGCCCGCCACGATGAGCCCTGCCCGCGGGGCATCGAAGATGTCCACCTGGACGGCGCCGATCCGGCGGGCTACCTCCATCACCCGTGCCAGGGTCTCGGGTGACGCGTCAGTCCAGCGGTCCACTTCTTCGGTGGGGACCACAAGGGTATGCCCGTCAGCCAACGGCCCGGTGGTGAGGAAGGCGGACACGTCGTCCTCCCGCCAGACGAAGCGGCCGGGAATTTCGCCGTTGAGGATCCTGGTAAAGAGCGTGCTCATGCGTCTGCCTCCTTGGCGGGTGCCTGCAAGGTGCTGGTGTCCAGCACGAACCGGTACTTCACATCTCCTGCGACCATGCGGTCATAAGCTTCGTTGAGTTGGCCGGCGCCGACCATCTCGATATCGGCAACCACGCCGTGCTCGGCGCAGAAGTCCAGCATCTCCTGCGTTTCGGCGATCCCGCCGATCAGCGAGCCGGCGTACGCGACGCGGCGGCGGATGAGGGCGCGCGGGTTCACCGGGGGCATGGCCTCGGACGGCAGGCCCAGCTGGAACAGCGCACCGTCCACGCGCAGGGTGCGGAACAGGGGGTTGAGATCGTGCGGGGCGGCAACGGTGTCGATGATGACGTCGATGGTGCGGTTCGCGGCGGCCATCGCATCCTCGTCCCGGGACAGGACCACCTCATCAGCTCCCAATTCCAAGGCGGCAGCCACCTTGGATTCCGACGTGGTGAACACCACCACCCGGGCACCCATGGCTTTGGCCAGCTTGACCGCCATGTGCCCCAGCCCGCCCAGGCCCACCACGCCCACAACATCGCCCTCTTCGACGTCGAAGTGCCGTAACGGGGAGAACGTGGTGATCCCGGCACAGAGCAAAGGCGCGACGGCGGCCGGGTCCAGTGACGTGGGCACGCGGACCACATAGCGGTGGTCCACCACGATGGAGGTCGCATAGCCACCCTGGGTGACCGCGTCACCATTCCGGCGGTCGATGGCACCGTAGGTACCGGTCATACCTTTTTCGCAGTACTGCTCCAGGCCGTCCAGGCAGCTTTCGCACTCGCGGCACGAATCCACGATGCAGCCGACGCCCACCCGCTCGCCCACGGCAAGACCGGTGACGGCTGAGCCCACCCGGCTTACGGTTCCCACGATCTCGTGGCCGGGCACCAGCGGATAAGTCTGCCCGCCCCACTCCCCGCGGGCCGCGTGCACATCCGAGTGGCACAGGCCGCAGAACTCGATGGCAATTTCGACGTCGTCCGGCTTGGGCGCGCGCCGGGCCACGGTCAGCGGGACAAGCCCGCTGCCAGGGGACACGGCACCGTACGCAGCGGCAAGGGTGCCGGCGCCGGCGTACGGCAGGATTGGTGTGGCAAGGGGCGGCGGTACGGGACGTCCTGGGGTCATAGTCAGACGCTACCGTTGCGGCCAGCCGACTTTCCAGCCGGGAAAGATCCGCCGCCGGGATCAGCACCGGGTGGCCACGGGCAGCTGCGCATTGTTGGACCACTCGGAGAATGAGCCGGCGTACAGCGCCGCACTGAACCCTGCCATTTCCAGCGCCGCCACCTCGTGCGCCGCGGTCACCCCTGAACCGCAATAGACAGCAACCGGCATCCCGTCCCGGACACCCAGCGCCTCGAACCTGCTTCGCAGCTCGTCAGCGGGAAGGAAGCGTCCGTTTCCGTCCACGTTGTCCGACGTCGGGGCGCTCACCGCCCCGGGTATGTGGCCTGCCCGGGGGTCGACGGGCTCCACCTCGCCGCGGTACCGCTCCCCCGCGCGGGCATCCAGCAAGACTCCGCTGTCCGGCCAGGCGGCGGCAGCACCGGCGTCGAGCCGGGGCATTCCGCCGTCCGCCAGCACCACATCTCCGGGCTCAGCCACCACCGGGCCCTGCTCCACCGCAAGGCCTTCGGCACGCCAGGCGGCCAGGCCGCCGTCGAGCAGGTAAACCTCCCGTAGCCCGGCGTTCCTTAGCATCCACCAGGCCCTCGCGGCAGCCATGTTGGCGGTGTCGTCGTAGGCGACCACGACGTCGCCATTGTTGATCCCCCAGCCGCGCGCCGCAGCCTGGAAGTCCTCCGGCGCCGGCAGTGGGTGCCGTCCCCGCGCGGGAACGGGCGGCGCCGCAAGCTCGGTGGCAAGGTCCACGAAGACGGCCCCCGGCAGGTGCCCGCCGAGGTAGTGCTCATGCCCCAGCGGATCACCCAGCGCCCAGCGGACATCCAGCAGCACTGTGCGCCGCCCGGCCGCAATACGGTTGCTCAGCGTGGTCACGTCCATCAGGGGGTTCATCGGGCTCCTTCGGGGTGGTCGAACCATCGGTTCCACTCTAAGCCGCCACCGGTCCGCCCGCGGGTAGGCTGGATTGGTGAAGATTGAGGACGGCGGCAACGGCAGGGACACGGACTGGGCAGGCCGCGGGTGGTCAGACCGGGACTGGGCAGACCATGCCATCCGCACGATCCGGGCGGAAAACAACCGTTCGGCGGACACCCACCTCTACTCCGTGCCGCTGCCTGAACACTGGGGCGTCCAGCTGTACCTGAAGGACGAATCGACGCACCGGTCCGGCAGCCTGAAGCACCGGCTGGCGCGCTCGCTGTTCCTCTTCGGCCTGGTCAACGGCTGGATCAGGGCGGACACCACCATCGTGGAGGCGTCCAGCGGCAGCACCGCCGTCTCCGAGGCGTACTTTGCCCAGCTGCTGGGACTGCCGTTCATCGCAGTCATGGCGCGGACCACGAGCCGGGAGAAAATTGACCTGATCGAGCAGTTCGGCGGGTCGTGCCTGCTGGTTGAGCACGCCTCGGATGTGTATGCCGCAGCCGAAGAGGTTGCCGCCACCTGCAACGGGCATTACATGGACCAGTTCACCTATGCGGAGCGGGCCACGGACTGGCGCGGCAACAACAACATCGCGGAATCGATTTTCGGGCAGCTCCAGCTGGAGGAGCATCCGGTTCCGGACTGGATTGTGGTGGGTGCCGGGACCGGCGGAACGAGTGCCACGATTGGCCGCTACCTGCGCTACCACAGCCACCCCACGCGACTGCTGGTGGTTGATCCCGAAAACTCTGCGTTCTATCCGGGGTGGCGTGGCGGGAATGACGCCGTGCCGGCGGGCCTGCCGTCCCGGATCGAGGGGATTGGACGGCCGCGGCTGGAGCCCAGTTTTGTGCCGTCCGTCATCGACCGCATGGTCCAGGTCCCCGACGCCGCATCCGTGGCAGCCATGCGCCACCTTTCCGTCCTTGCAGGACTCCACTCCGGCCCCTCAACCGGTACCAATCTCTGGGGTGTCTGGCAGACCATCGCCGGCATGGTCGCCGAAGGCCGGAAGGGCAGCATTGTCACGCTGATGTGCGACGGCGGGGAACGCTATGCGGGCAACTACTACAACCAGGACTGGCTGGCATCCCAGGGCCTGGACCCTGCGCCCTATGAAGCAGCGATCCGGACCTTTTTCGATACAGGACGGTGGGACCCGGACGTCGCCTAGACCTCCACGGACTCTCCGGCGCGCAGGTGGCTGTACTCGGTCCCGTACTTGGCGCCGATCCTTTTGACGTGGCCCTCCACAATCTTCAGGCCGTTGTCATTGAGGAGCCCGTCGTGGATCTGGAATGCACGGGGCGCCCGTATGCTGACGACGAAGTCCACTACTTCCGCCGACTTGCTCCAGGGCGCATGCAGTGGAACCAGCAGGGTCTTGACGCTGATGCCGTCCGGAACGATGAAGGAATCTCCCGGATGGTAGACGTTGTCATCAATGAGGTAGCCGATATTCGGCACCACCGGGATCTGGGGATGGATCAGGGCGTGCTGGCCACCGAAGCTGCGCACCGCGAAGCCCGCCACATCCAGCGACATACCGGGTTCCACCGCGTTAATCCGGGCCGTTGCTTCCGGAACTTCGGTCCGCAGATGGTCAGCTACCCCGGCCGGGGCGTAAAGCACAAGGTCCGTGGCGCTTCTGAGTGCCTCCACAACAGCGGGAACGTCGACATGGTCGGCGTGCTCGTGCGTGACCAGCACGGCTTCGGCCCCTGCCAGCGCCTGCCCGGTTTCGGAGAAGTTGCCGGGATCCAGGACCAGCACCCGGCTGTCCTTTTCGAGGCGGACGCAGGCGTGGGTGTATTTCGTCAGCTTCATAGCGCCAGCCTAGGGTCCTGTCCGGAACGGTGTCCACGAGGGCTTGGCTGGTAATCTTGGTCTTTGCCATGATCCCCAAGGAAGCGAGTCCATCCATGCCGCTCGGCGCCAAGGTTGATTCCACTACGCCCTCCCCGGCAACGGGCGGCAAGGAACAGCGCGTCACCAAGCAGCGCCGGGCCGTCAGTGCCGCCCTGGATGAGCTGGACGACTTCGTCAGCACCCAGGAGCTGTACCGGATCCTGCAGAACCAGGGCGTGTCCGTTTCACTCGCCACGGCCTACCGGATACTCCAGTCGCTTGCCGATGAAGGCCTGGTGGACGTCCTGCGCAACGGTGAGGGCGAAGCGGTCTACCGTCGCTGCGCCGTTACCGGCCACCATCACCACCTGCTGTGCCGGAACTGCGGCAAAGCCGTGGAGGTGGAGGCACCCGCCGTCGAAACCTGGGCAGCGCACACCGCCGCGGAGCATGGCTTCAGCGAGGTGGCCCACACGGTGGAAATCTTTGGCCTCTGCCCGGAATGCACGGCCCTGAAGGCTGCAGGCAAGCTGTAGCAGGCAGTAAACCGCCGGCGGTTACTGCGCCTGCAGGACCCTGCCGTTGATTCCCTTGCCGGCCCTGACGGAGCCGATGGCACGGCATACCACGTAGATAATGAAGGACAACGTGGTGACGTAAGGGCTGATCGGGATGCGGCCGCCCAGTGCCAGCAGGATGCCCCCCACTGTGGCAGTAACGGCGAACACGACGCTCAACACCACCACGGCCACCGGCGATGACGTCACCCGCAAGGCGGCTGCCGCGGGGGTGATGAGCAGGGCAAGCACCAGGAGGGCCCCCACCACCTGGATGGACAGGGCAACGCTGATACCCAGCAGGACCATGAAGACGATGCCCAGCCGGCGGACGGGAACACCGCGGGCCTCGGCGAGTTCGGGGTCCAGGCTTGCGAAGTTCAGCGGCCGCCAGATGGCCAGCAGCGCCACCATCACAACCAGCGCCGTTCCGGCGAGGGCCGTGAGCTGGACCGTATCCACCGAGACGATCTGCCCGGTGAGCAGGCCGAACTTGTTGGCTGCGCGGCCCTCGTACAGGGACAGGAACAGGATGCCCAGGCCCAGGCCGAACGGCATAATGACGCCGATGGTGGAGTTCTTGTCCCGGGCCTTGACCCCCATCAGGCCGAGGAGGAGTGCCGCCGCAACGGACCCGACGAGTGACCCGAACACAATGTCGGCGCCGATCAGCAGGGCGAAGGCCGCCCCGGCAAAGGACAGTTCAGAAATGCCGTGGACGGCGAAGGCCAGGTCCCGCTTCATGACAAAGGTGCCCACCAGGCCGCCAAGGAGGCCCAGGACGGCGCCCGCCCAGATCGAGTTCTGAACCAGGACCAACAGCTCGCCGTAGTTCTCGAAGTTGAAGATTGCCGCCAGGATACTGTCTGCGTCCATCAGGCGGCCTCCCCCGCCAGGGCATGGGACTCGGCATGGTGATGGGTGGTGGCATCCGGAAGCCCCACCACCACGATCCGGCCGTTGGCGTGGATCACCTCGACGTGGCTGCCGTAGAGATCGGAGAGGACTTCGGTGGTCATGACTTCCTCCGGCGCCCCCACCTTGAACCGGCCGCCTGCCAGGTACAACACCCGGTCCACGTAGTCGATAATGGGGTTGATCTCATGGGTCACGAACACAACGGCGCTGTTCCGGTCGCGGCACTGCCTGTTGATCAAGGCACTCACAGCCTGCTGGTGGTGCAGGTCCAGGGACAGCAGCGGTTCGTCGCAGAGAAGGACCTGGGGATCGGTGGCCAGCGCCTGGGCAACCCGAAGCCGTTGCTGCTCGCCGCCGGACAGCTGCCCCACAGGCACCTTTGCATAATCGCTGGCGCCCACGAGGTCGAGGAGCTCGTCAATCCTGCGGTTTGCCTTGGCTGGGGACAGCCGCAGTCCCCAGCGGTGGCCGTCCACCCCGAGCCCCACCAGATCCCTGGCCCGCATGGGAGTGTCCGGGGCAAACGACTTCTGCTGGGGGATGTAGCCAATCAGGCGGCTGCCGCGCTCAACGGTGCGGCCGCCCAGTGCAGCCCGTCCCTGGTGCAGGTCCTGCAGGCCGAGCAGGACCTTGAGGAAGCTGGTCTTGCCGCTTCCGTTGGGACCAAGAACGGCAAAGAATTCGCCGGGTTTGATGTCCAGGTCCAAATCCTCCCAGAGCACCCGCTTGCCAAATTTCAGGGACGCTCCGGTGAGGCTGACGACGGGCTTCAACTATTTGCTCTCCAGAACTTTGCTGATGGTGTCCACATTCTCCGTCATCCACTGCAAGTACGTCTTGCCCTCAGGCAGGGTTTCGTTGAAATCCACCACGGGAACTCCTGCGGTTTCGGCTGCCTTTTTCAACGCTTCCGTCTGCGGCCCCTCGGTCTGCTGGTTGTAGGCGAGGAAGCGTACCGACTTGGAGGCTACGAGGTCGGTTGTGGCCTTGAGTACGGCCGGCGGCACGTCTGAGCCTTCCTCGATCGCAGCAGTGTAGTCCTCAGGCGTTGTGTTAACCAGCCCGGCGTCCTCCAGCAGGTAGAGAGGAACCGGTTCGGTCACTGCCACCGGCGCCCCGGCAGCAGCACCTTTCACGGAATCCAGCTTTCCGTGCAGGCCTTCGAGGGTGGAGGTGAAGTTTTCGGCATTGGTCTCGAATGTCTGCGCCGAAGCAGGGTCCAGTTCCGAGAGCTTTGCGGCGATGTCGCCGGCCAGCTCCTCCATGGCGTGCAGGCTGTACCAAACGTGCTCGTTGAATTCGCCATGGTCGTGCTCATCGGCCGGTTCTGATTCCGGCGCGGACGCCCCGGCGGACGCTTCCTCCTCCTCGGGATGGGCCAGTCCGGAGAGTTCGACGGCGTTGAGCACCTTGCCGCCGTCGAGGTTGCTGTCCTCGGCGAGAGTGTGGAGGAAATCGTCGTAGCCCCCGCCGTTCTCGATGACGAGGTCCGCTTTGGACACCGCCAGCCGGTCCTGCGCGGTCGCCTCGTAGGAGTGCGGGTCCTGGCTGGTCTTGCTGATGATGGCGGTGACGCTGACCTTGTCTCCACCGATGGTCTTTGCGATATCGCCGTACACGTTCATCGATGCCACGATGTTGATGCCGTCGGCGGAGTCCGACGAGGGCTGCGCCTGCGGGCTGCAAGCGGTCAGCAGGAGTCCCAACCCGGCGAGGGCGGCGACTGACGAACGGGCGGCTGGGGAACGGCGCACGGAAAGACCTCGGTTCACTGGGGAGGGAAGAACAACCCCTCAAGTCTATACCTAATAGGAATCATTCCTATCTAGGCCCTCGGCCGGGCCGGCCCTTCCCGCCAGTGGCGGGGAAGGGCCAGGCCGGTCAGCCTCCGTTCGAGTGGCCCAGACGGCGGATGCCGGTGGCCTGGGTGGCGTCCCGGATCTCGCCCACCAGCTGCTCGATGACATCTTCGAGGAACAGCACGCCCTGCGTCTTGCCGTCCGGTCCAATGACGCGGGCCAGGTGCGAGCCGGTGCGCTGCATGACGGACATCGCCTTTTCAATCTCGTCATCCAATGCCAGGTTGGCCAGCGACCGGATCCGGCTCTCGGCGATCGGAAACCCATATGCCGCTTCCGGGATGGACAGAACGTCCTTCACATGGAGGTAGCCATAGAGCATGTCCTCGTCATCCAGCATCGGGAAGCGGGAAAATCCGGTACGGCTGACTGCCTTTTCAAACTCCACTGGAGTGATAGGAGCCTTCAGCATCACCAGGTTCTCCAGCGGGACCATGATGTCCCCGGCGGTATGTTCCGAGAACTCGAGAGCGCCGGTGATCAGGCCGGCGTCGTCGTCCACCAGGCCATGACGGGTGGATTCCTGGACGATCGACTGGACCTCCTCCAGGGTGAACGAGGAGTTGACTTCATCCTTCGGCTCGATCCGCAGCAGCTTGAGGATGTGGTTTGCAGACCAGTTAAGGGCCGAAATCACCGGGTTGACGAGCCGGGAGATGAACACCAGCGGCGGCGCGAGAAGCAGTGCGGCCTTGTCCGCAACGGACACCGAAATATTCTTCGGGACCATCTCACCGAAAGTCACATGCAGGAACGTGACAAGCATCAGCGCCACGGCGAACGCGGCCACATCGGCCACCTCGATGGGCAGGCCCAGGGATTCCAGCGGGACAGCCAGCAGGTGGTGGATGGCGGGTTCCGCCACCAGGAGGATCAGCAGCGAACATACAGTGATGCCCAGTTGGGCGCACGCCAGCATCAGCGAAACATTCTCCATCGCCTTCAGCGTTGTCTGCGCGCGCTTGGAACCGGCCTCCGCCAACGGCTCGATCTGGCTCCGGCGGGCCGACATCACGGCGAATTCGGCGCCCACGAAGAAGGCGTTGCCAAGCAGCAGGACCCCGAGCCACACAATTCCTGCCCAGTCGCTCATCGGCCGTTCCCGTCGTTGGTGTCCCCGGCCACGTCATCCGGTGCAACCGGCCGGAAGCAGATGCGGTCGATCCGGCGGCCGTCCATTCGCGTAACGCTCAGTGTTCCGCCACCCACCGGCACGGTGTCTCCCACGGCGCCGATCCGGCCCAGCATGCTCATGACGTAGCCACCCACAGTCTCGTAGGCAGCCTCGTCAGGCACTGTCAGTCCCGGGATCTGTTCGGACAGCTCGTCCGGCCGCAGCAGGCCCGGGAAATACCAGTCACCGGAAGCGCTTTGCAGCAGGCCGGGGCGGACCTTGTCATGCTCGTCCGCCACTTCACCGACAATTTCTTCCACAAGATCCTCGAGCGTCGCGATACCGGCGGTTCCTCCGTATTCATCCAGGACGACGGCGAGTTGCAGGTTTCCTTCGCGAAGTTCGGCCAGCAGGGCATCCAGGTGGATGGTCTCCGGAACGCGCAGCACCTCCGTCATAATGGCACCGGCCTCAAGGTTCTGCCGGCGCTCCCACGGAACGGCCACGGCTTTCTTGACATGGACCAGGCCGCGGATATCGTCCGCGGAGTCGCCAATAACCGGGAACCGGGAGTAACCGGTCCGGCGGGCGGCGGCGACAATGTCGGCGACGGGCTGGTCGGCGTCGATCGTCTCCACCCGGATGCGGGGCGTCATCACGTCCGCGGCCGTCCTGGAGGAGAAGTTAAGGGTACGGGCGATGAAGTTGGCCGTCCCGGCGTCGAGCGTTCCCATGGCCGCCGAACGGCGGACCAGCGAGGCAAGCTCTGCCGGGGTGCGTGCGCCCGAGATTTCTTCCTTCGCTTCCAGGCCGAACACGTGGAGCACCCGGTTGGAGAAGCCATTAAGCAGCACGATGGCAGGCTTAAAAACCGCGGTGAAGACCAGCTGGGGCCGGGCAAGGGCCTTGCCCACCCGGAAGGACAGGGCAATGGCCATGTTCTTGGGAACCAATTCCCCCAGCAGCATTGAGAGCAGGGTGGCGATCACCATGGCCAGGACCAGCGAGATGGAGGCGACGGCGACGTCGGGAAGTCCGACGGCGGCCAGCGGGGCTTCCAGGAGTTGCCCCACCGATGGCTCCATCACGTATCCGGTGAGGAGCGTTGTGAGTGTAATGCCCAGCTGGCAGCTGGAGAGCTGCGTTGACAGGGACTTAAGGCAGGCCAGCAGCGGAACCGCGCCCGCGTCGCCGTCGTCCACGGCGCGCTGGACCGTCGGCTGGTCAAGTGCAATGAGGGAAAACTCAACGGCTACGAAGAAGCCGGTACCCGCAATCAGCAGCAGGCCTGCGGCAAGGAAGAGCCATTCCATTCAGCATCCCGCCTGTACTGCGCACGGGCGTGGATCGGGGTAACCGGGATATCTGCCCGGCGGAGGATGGTCGGCGGAGGCCGAGCGTCTTTCCCGGCGGGCGGCGGCCGAAGGGGCCGCCGGCGGGTGATGGGCGCGTGTTCGGGGTTTGCCGGCTCTGCGGGTGGACTGTGCGGCGCAGTGCTTCGCGCTCCGCTGACAGCCCCCAGGCCGGCACCTAGATTTACTGTCCATAAGGACTTCAGTCTACAGGTACGCCTCCAGCCTCCCGGCGCTCCGCGCACGGCCCGGAAGCACCGTAACGGCCTACCCCTAAAACCCCTTGTTCACACGCTTCCGGCCGCCATATTTGGCCGCTCCCGCGTCACTTCATGATTTGGGTCACCCTTATTGGCAGTTAGCACAACATGGTTACTAGACTTGCAAAGGTCTGGGTTCAGAGGACGCAGAGACTGGTTCGAACGTAGTGTTGACGCACCGTGGGGCCGGAGAGAAATCAAACTCATGGAAGAGGCGTATTTCAAGTGCCAGAGCAGCCAAGCCACCGTCTACCAGAGGAATTTGGCGGAAACGAGTGGCTCGTTGACGAACTGTACGAGCAGTACCAGCAGGACAAGAACGCTGTGGATGCCAAGTGGTGGCCGCTGTTTGAATCGTTCGACTCGGGCAGCAGTTCTTCTTCCAACGGAAATTCGGGGCAGGCCACTGCCCATCCTCCTACCCGGGAAATGCCAGTTGTGAACGCGGCTCCTGCGGCTCCGGCACCGTCGCCGGCAGCAGCACCGGCCACTCCCCCGGCCGCGCCGGCTGCCGCACCGGCGCCCGCGCCCGTTAAAAAGGCTCCCGCCACCGTGGCCCGCGACGGCGGGAAGAAGACTGAGTCCGTCTCCGGATCACAGCCGATTCCGGCCCAGCTGCCCAAGAACGTCAAGGCTCCCACCGCCCCTGAAGAAGACGTTGTTTCCGTCCTCCGCGGACCGGCCAAGGCCATAGCCACCAACATGGTCACCAGTCTTGAGGTGCCCACCGCCACCAGCGTCCGGGCCATTCCCGCCAAGCTGCTGATCGACAACCGCGTTGTCATCAACTCCAACCTCGCCCGCGCCCGTGGCGGCAAGGTCTCCTTCACGCACCTCATCGGTTATGCCGTCATCCGGGCGCTGTCCCAGTTCCCCTCGATGAACGTGTACTACGACGAGGTGGACGGCAAGCCTTCAGCAGTCCAGCCGGCCCACGTCAACTTCGGCATCGCCATCGACATGCCCAAGCCGGATGGCACCCGCCTGCTGATGGTTCCGAACATCAAAAAGGCTGAGACCCTCAACTTTGCCGAGTTCTGGCACACCTACGAGGATCTGATCAAGCGCGCCCGCAACGGCAAGCTCACCGCCGAGGACCACCAGGGCACCACCGTGTCGCTGACCAACCCCGGCGGCATTGGCACCGTCCACTCGGTGCCCCGCCTTTCCAAGGGCCAGGCCGCCATCATCGGCGTCGGCGCCCTTGACTACCCTGCTGAGTTCCAGGGCGCCAGCGAGAAGATCATCGCCCACAACGCCATCAGCAAGGTCCTTACCCTTACCTCGACGTACGACCACCGAGTCATCCAGGGTGCCGGCAGCGGCGAGTTCCTCAAGCTTGTCCACCAGCTCCTGCTCGGTGCCCAGAACTTCTACGACGAGATTTTCGAAGCCCTGCGCATCCCCTACGAGCCCGTCCGCTGGAGCGCCGACAAGCAGGTGGACCCGGCCGACGAGATCAACAAGGTTGCCCGTATCCAGCAGCTGATCCACTCCTACCGCGTCCGTGGACACCTGATGGCGGACACCGATCCGCTTGAGTACGTGCAGCGCAAGCACCCCGACCTGGACGTGCTGACCTACGGCCTAACCCTGTGGGACCTGGACCGCGAATGGCCCACCGGCGGCTTCGGCGGCAAGCCGACGCTCAAGTTCCGCGACATCCTGGGCGTCCTGCGCGACGCGTACTGCCGCACCACCGGCATCGAATACATGCACATCCAGGAGCCCGCCGAGCGCAAGTGGTTCCAGGACCAGCTGGAGCACCCCTACTCGAAGCCGAGCCGTGAAGAGCAGCTGCGCATCGTTTCCAAGCTGAACGCTGCCGAGGCTTTCGAAACGTTCCTGCAGACCAAGTTCGTGGGCCAGAAGCGCTTCTCCCTCGAAGGCGGCGAGTCGCTGATTCCGCTGCTGGACGCCATCATGTCGGACGCCGCCGACGACGGCCTGGATGAAGTTGCCATCGGCATGGCCCACCGCGGCCGCCTGAACGTCCTCACCAACATTGCCGGCAAGACCTACGCACAGGTGTTCCGCGAGTTTGAGGGCACCCAGGATCCCCGCTCGGTCCAGGGTTCCGGTGACGTCAAGTACCACCTGGGCACCGAAGGCACGTTCACCTCGGATACCGGCAAGGAGACCAAGGTCTACCTGGCCGCCAACCCGTCCCACCTCGAGGCCGTGGACCCCGTGCTTGAGGGCATCGTCCGGGCCAAGCAGGACCGGCTGGACCAGGGTGAGTCCTTCCCCGTGCTGCCCATCGTGGTGCACGGCGACGCCGCCTTCGCCGGCCAGGGCGTGGTTGCCGAAACCCTCAACCTGTCCCAGCTGCGCGGCTACCGCACCGGTGGAACCATCCACATCGTGGTCAACAACCAGGTGGGCTTCACTACCGCCCCGTCCTCCTCGCGCTCGTCCACGTACTCCACCGACGTCGCGAAGATGATCCAGGCGCCAGTGTTCCACGTGAACGGTGACGATCCCGAGGCTGTGGTCCGCATCGGCCAGCTCGCCTATGAGTTCCGGCAGCGCTTCCACAAGGACGTTGTCATCGACATGGTGTGCTACCGCCGCCGCGGGCACAACGAGGGCGACGACCCCTCGATGACCCAGCCGCTGATGTACAACCTGATTGAGGCCAAGCGCTCCGTCCGCAAGCTGTACACCGAGTCGCTGATCGGCCGTGGCGACATCACCGAGGAAGAAGCAGAGCAGCTGCTCCGCGACTACCAGGAGCGGCTGGAGCGCGTCTTCGCGGAGACCCACGCAGCCCAGACCTCCCCGATCCCGATCGTGACGGCCGATTCCGCTGCTGTCTCCGATATCGAGCGGCCCATGGCCCAGCAGTCCGACGCCGATGCCAACACGCCGGTAGCCACGGCAATTTCGGCGGACACCCTGGCCCGCATCGGCAAGGCCCACATCGAGATCCCAGAGGGCTTCACGGTCCATGCCAAGCTCAAGCAGCTGCTCGAAAAGCGTGAGCAGATGTCCCGCGAAGGCGGCATCGACTGGGGCTTCGGCGAGATCGCGGCGTTTGGCTCCCTGATCATGGAAGGCGTGCCCGTGCGCCTCGCCGGCCAGGACTCCCGCCGCGGCACCTTCGTCCAGCGGCACGCCGTGTTCCACGACCGCGCCAATGGCCAGGAATGGCTCCCCCTGGGCAACCTCTCGGACAACCAGGCCAAGCTGTGGATCTACGATTCCCTGCTGTCCGAATACGCGGCCATGGGCTTCGAGTACGGCTACTCGGTGGAGCGGCCGGACGCGTTGGTCCTCTGGGAGGCCCAGTTCGGCGACTTCGTGAACGGCGCCCAGACCATCATCGACGAGTTCATCTCCTCTGCCGAGCAGAAGTGGGGCCAGCGGTCCTCGCTGGTACTGATGCTTCCGCACGGCTACGAAGGCCAGGGCCCCGACCACTCCTCCGCCAGGATTGAGCGGTTCCTGCAGCTGTGTGCCGAAGAGAACATGGTCGTGGCCAACCCCACCACGGCCGCTTCGCACTTCCACCTGCTGCGCCGGCAGGCGTACAGCCGGCCGCGGAAGCCGCTGATCATCTTCACGCCCAAGCAGCTCCTGCGCCTGAAGGCTGCCGCGTCGTCCGTCGAGGACTTCACCAGCGGCACCTTCCGCCCGGTCATTGGTGAGCATGAGCAGCTGGCCGCGGACGCCGTCGAGCGCGTCCTGCTGGTCTCCGGCCGCCTGTACTACGATCTGCTCTCCACCCGGCAGAAGACCGGCGACAAGACCACGGCCATCGTGCGCGTCGAGCAGCTCTACCCGCTGCCGCACGCCGAGATCGCGGCTGAGCTTGCCAAGTACCCGAACGCCGAGGTTGTCTGGGCCCAGGACGAGCCCGCCAACCAGGGTCCGTGGCCGTTCATCGGCCTGAACCTGCCGGACGCCTTGGACCGCCGGATCCGCCTGGTCTCGCGTCCTGCGTCTGCCTCCACGGCCGCCGGCTCCATGAAGCGGCACGCCGCGGAGCAGGACGTGCTCCTGAAGCAGGCATTTGCACGCAAGTAAGCACTGAGGCTGCCCGGCCGGACGTCGAAATCCCAGACTCCGGCCGGGCAGTTCTGTTTAATGGATGGACAGCGCCGCCCCCTTGCACCAACGGTGGCAGCGGCCAGGGAACGACGTAAAGAGGATCGTGTGGAAGACAGGAAGCTGCGCATTGCGGCTGTAGGAGATGAACTGCTGGCCGGACTCGGAGATCCCCGGGCGCTCGGCTGGCTGGGCCGTGTCCTGGCCCGCACTCCCCAGGACGGCTTGCTCCTGGAAAGCTACGCCCTCCCCTGCCCGCAGGAAGGCACCGAGGGCCTGGCCGCCCGGTGGCTGGAGGAGGCCGGACGGAGGTTCAGCAGCCACACCGAGAACCGCCTGGTGATCGGCCTCTCCGGCCGCGACATCGAATTCGGCCTCTCCACCGCGCGCAGCAGGCTGAACCTGGCGAACATCCTGGACTCGGCCTCGCAGAACCGGATCGAAGTGTTCGTCGTGGGTCCGCCGCCCACCCTCGATCCTGCCCAGAACCGCCGGCTGGACGAGCTGAACACGGCATTCGCGGACGTCACCACGCGGCGCAAGCACCTCTACGTTGATACCTTCTCCCCGCTCCTGAACCACGAGCAGTGGCGGCAGGACCTGGCTGCCAACGCCGGAACGCCCGGCCAGGCAGGGTATGGCCTCATGGCGTGGCTGGTGTTGCACCGCGGCTGGTTCCAGTGGCTGGGAATGGACGCCCCCGCCTAGCAGTTCGCGATATATCTTGACGCGCTCCACAGCCAGAGGTAGCGTGATCTGTACACGATATATCGCCTTCGGAGGTTCCCATGTCTGAGCAGAACTGGTCCGTCAGCAGCCCGCAGACCATCGATGTGGACGGCGTGACGTCCCTGAAGCTGGGCATGGTCCAGGGCAGGTTCGATGTTGTGGTCCACCAGGAGCCCGTCACCCGGATCGAAATATCCGACGTCCACGGTGATCCAGTGGAGGTGTCCGTCAACCACGGCCGCCTTGAAGTGCGCCACCAGCTGCACGGCCCCCAGGGCTGGTTCAAGAATCTGATGGGAGCAGTCAGCCACAACAGCGAAAATTCCGCAGTGATCAGCATCGCCGTTCCCGGGAACGTGGAAGTCGAGGCCGGCATCGTCAGCGGCGACGGCCTGGTGTCCGGAGTATCCGGGCACACCCGGCTCAACACGGTATCCGGATCGGTCATGGCGGACGGCACAGTCGGGGAACTCCACGTCAACACCGTCAGCGGCGAAGTGACTGCCCGTCACCATACCGGCGTCCTGACCGCAAAGAGTGTTTCCGGCGAAGTGACGGCGTCCGGCCACTTCACGAACATTCGCGCCAACACCGTCAGCGGTGACCTGACCTTCGACCTGCACGGCTTCGCCAACGACTTCGTGGCCAACTCAGTCTCCGGCGACGTCACCATCCGGTTGCCCCACGACGTCGGTGTGGACATTGTTGCCAAGTCTGCCAGCGGCGCCGTGGTCATCGGCAACCGGCACTACACGTCCGTGGGCGGGAAAGTTGAGACCATTGCAGGACCGGACGAGCAGTTGATGCTGGTCCGGACAAACTCGGTTTCCGGGAAGACCTCCATCTTCCACAGCTCGAATGCCGGAAATGCGGAAACGGGGCACTGATGCCCCCGGTATTCGCGCACGGTGCACTGCGCCTCTACCTGCTTGCACTCCTCGAATCCGGCCCTAAACACGGCTACGAACTCATCAAGGCCCTGAAGGACCGGTTTGGCGGGACGTATTCCCCCAGTGCCGGCACCATCTATCCCCGTTTGGGAAAGCTGGAGGAAGAGGGCCTGGTGGCCACGGAATCGGCCGGCCGCCGCACCAACTACCACATCACCGCTGCAGGACTCGCGGAGCTGAACCGGCGGAGGGACGAGCTGGCCGGGGTGGAGAACGACATCTCGGCCTCAGTGCGGAGGCTGGCCGACGGCCTGCGGGAGGACATCCGCAGCAACATGCGCGGCCTCCGGGCGGACCTGGCTGCCACGGCCGAGGCGGCCCGCACAGCCGCCCACGCAACGGACTTCCGGGTTCCCGGCGGCAGGGTGCCGCCGGAAGGATCACGGTCCCTGAAGGAGGCCGAGCTGATGCTCCAGGAGTTCCGGGACGATCTCCGCACCGAACTCCGGCTGCACGCCCGGAGCCAGCCCCTGGGCCCTGTCACCCTGGAGACCATGCGCACAGTGCTGGAGCAGGCCCGCATCGCCGTCCGGAACTCGCTGAAGCCGTAAGGCGCCGGCAGGCAGCGCCGAATCGCAGGTCATGCGGGCGCTCCCGGTTCGCGGGCGCACTGATGTTGTGGGAGACTTGAGGGCAGCTCTTTTGAGTACCGACAGTAAGGAGGCCAGCTATGAGCAAGCGTGCACGCAAGCGTCGTGACCGTAAGCGTGGCGGCGCGAACCACGGGAAGCGCCCCAACACCTAGGCAAATGCCAGGGACTACGGTTCAAGCAAAGGACCCCGGAAGCCAATCGGCTTCCGGGGTCCTTTGCTTTCTACTGCAGCTGTCCGGGCGTGCGTATGGGCCCTATGCCTCCACCGTGCGGATGGAGTGGATCCGGTCCAGGATGGCGTTCTTCAGGTTGTCCGGTGCAGCTTCGGTGCAGGAGCGTTTGACCATGTTCCGGATGACGCACTCGAGGTCGTACTGCTCCGTGCACTCCGGGCAGTCATCCAGGTGGTTCTTGATCTCCGTGATGTCTTCACGGGTCAACGCACCATCGAGGTATTCGTAGATGCGTTGCATCCGGGTGTCGTCGCAATCGCCCAATCCCTGGCAGTCGCTCATTTCCTGCTCTCCTGTTGTGTGCTTGCAGCCGTGTCCTGTGCATCCGCGGCCGATTTGAATCCGCGCTCGGCGGCGTATTCCGCCAGCATGTCCCGCAACATTCGCCGGCCGCGGTGGAGCCGGGACATCACCGTGCCGATGGGCGTGTTCATGATGTCTGAGATTTCTTTGTACGCGAAGCCTTCGACGTCCGCGAAGTACACCGCAAGGCGGAATTCTTCCGGAATGTCCTGGAGCGCGCGCTTGACGTCGGAATCCGGGAGGTGGTCCAGCGCCTCTGCCTCAGCGGAACGGAGCCCGCTGGAGGTGTGTGATTCGGCCCGCGCCAACTGCCAGTCCTCGATCGTGTCCGAATTGGACTGGAGCGGTTCGCGCTGCCGCTTGCGGTACAGGTTGATGTACGTATTGGTCAGGATGCGGTACAACCACGCCTTGAGGTTGGTTCCCGGCTTGTACTGATGGAATGCCGAAAAGGCCTTCGTATAGGCCTCCTGGACGAGGTCTTCGGCATCCGAGGGATTCCGGGCCATCCGCATCGCCGCCGAATACAGCTGGTCCACGTACTGCATGGCATCACGCTCGAAGCGGACGCGCCGCTGTTCAGGGGTTTCCGTCGAGACGTCCACCAGCGTTTCCGTGGTGTCGGCCCCTGGTTCGGGGGCACCAGCCGATGCGGAGACGGGCGCCGCACCGGGCGTGCCCTTCACGTCGCTGTTCGAAGCCTCATACATGGCCGAGACGGCCGGATCCAGGGTGCTCATTGCCTTCAAGTCTACTGTCAGGCTCCGGGCGCGCGGCGAGCCATACCCGGAGGCATCCTCATCCACCAGGCCAACAGCCAACGGGCCCGCTGCTTCCACTCCGCACAACACCTGCCTCAAGGCCCAGCTCCGCTCTGTATGTCGTGGAACATCAATTTCATGATTCGAATAGCGGCCGCCCTTGCCGACCCGCCTTTGCCATAACCCCCGGTCGCAGGCAAATATTCCCCAAAAGTGCAAGACTAGAACGGACTCCCCGCCGAAGACGCGGTTCGTCCATCCAGGAGGAAATCCATGCCCTTTGTACGCACGCTCGCCCGCCCCATGCTGGCCTCCAGCTTTGTCCTTGCCGGAGTGGATAAGCTCAAGAACACCGACGACACGGCGCAGCAGCTCTCCCCCCTGCTCCGCAAGGCTGCGGCGTCCCTGCCGTTCCAGGCGGACGAGAAAATGCTGGCCCGTGTGATCGGCGGGACCCAGGTGGGCGCCGGCGTACTCTTCGGGCTGGGCAAGTTCTCCAGGCTCTCGGCCACCCTGCTCACCGTCATCTCCCTGCTGAATACCTTCGTGGAGTGGCGCAGCGCGGACATCAGCAGCAAGGAGGGCCGCGAAACGCGCCGCAACCAGCTGCTGAAGAACCTGTCCCTAAGCGGCGGGGCACTGCTCGCCTCCGTGGACACGGCCGGCAAGCCGGGCCTGGCCTGGCGCGCCGAGCACCTGGCGGCCGATGCCCGCAAGGGTGCCTCGCACCTCGCCTCGGACGCCCGGAGGACCACCAACAAGAAGCTGGCCAAGGCGGACAAAGCCGTCCGGCGCGCCGTTGAACAGGCCACGGGGGCATAAGCACGAATGACCGCTGCAGCCGCCACCCGGGACGATTCCGGAGCTCCTGTCCCCCACTGGCCCGCACCGTTCGCTTCGCGGCCCGTTAACGCCACTCTCACGGTTCCCGGTTCGAAGTCCCTGACCAACAGGTACCTCGTCCTCGCCGCGCTGGCCGACGGACCGTCACGCCTGCGTGCACCCCTGCACTCCCGCGACTCCGCCCTGATGGTCGAGGCGCTCCGCCAGCTCGGTGCCACCATCACGGAAGTGCCGGGCGATGGCGCGTTCGGGCCGGACCTCGAAGTGGTCCCGCTGGGGCAGGATGCGGCGCAGCCGCTCACCAGGATTGACTGCGGCCTCGCCGGCACGGTCATGCGTTTCGTTCCGCCGCTCGCGGCGCTGCGCAACGGTGCCAGCGTGTTCGACGGCGACCCGCACGCTCGCAAGCGTCCGATGGGGACCATTATCGAGGCGCTGAGGGCGCTGGGGGTTACGGTATCCGCTGAGGATGGGGGCACGCCGTCGTCGCTTCCGTTCGTGGTGGAAGGCAGCGGGGAGGTCCGCGGCGGGCACCTGGTGATCGATGCCAGCGCGTCCTCCCAGTTCGTCTCCGCGCTGCTGCTGGTGGGGGCGCGGTTCACCGAGGGCCTGCATCTTGAGCACGTGGGCAAACCAGTGCCCAGCCTGGACCACATCAACATGACAGTTGCGGTCCTCCGCGGCGCCGGGGTCCAGGTGGATGACTCGGTGCCCAACCACTGGGTTGTCTCACCTGGCCCCATCCGCGCTTTCGACCAGCGGATCGAGCAGGACCTGTCCAACGCCGGCCCCTTCCTCGCGGCGGCGCTGGCTTCAGGCGGGACCGTCCGGATTCCCGGCTGGCCGGAGCAGACGCAGCAGGTGGGTGACTTGTGGCGCAGCATCCTCACCGAGATGGGCGCGACAGTGACACTTGAGGACGGCGTCCTCACGGTCACGGGCGGCCCCGAAATCAAGGGTGCCCACTTCGCCGACACCAGCGAACTGGCACCTACGGTAGCGGCCCTGTGCGCCCTTGCGTCGGGGCCGTCCCGGCTCACCGGGATAGCCCACCTGCGCGGGCATGAAACGGACCGGCTCGCCGCGCTGGTTACGGAAATAAACCGCCTGGGCGGCGACGCCGAGGAAACCAGCGACGGCCTGGTGATCCGCCCTGCCCCGCTGCACGCCGGCGTCGTGCATAGCTACGCCGACCACCGCATGGCCACTGCAGGGGCAATCCTGGGCCTGGCGGTGGAAGGAGTGCAGGTGGAGGACATCGCCACCACGGCAAAGACCATGCCCGACTTTCCCCGGCTCTGGGCGGACATGCTCGCCCAGGGCGGTGCCCCGCAGCAGGAGGCCCGCACCGGGGCGGAAGGTTAGCGGTGGCAAGGCGTACTGATTCCTGGGACGAATCGGATGTCCGGATCCGGCCCAACAAGAAGGGGTCCAGGCCCCGCACCAAGGACCGCCCCAGCCACGACGACGCCGTGACCGGGCGGATCATCACCGTTGACCGGGGGCGGTACACCGCCGTGGTGGGCGAGGACTCCGCTGACGAGCGTACAGTTATCGCCGCCCGGGCCCGCGAACTCCGCCGCTCCCCCGTTGTGGCGGGCGACTTCGTTTCCCTCGTGGGGGACGTTTCCGGCGACCCTCATACCCTGGCCCGGCTGGTCAGGATCCAGGACCGGAAGACGCTCCTGCGGCGCAGCGCTGACGATACTGACCCAGTGGAGCGGGCCGTGGTGGCCAACGCCGACCAGCTGGTGATCGTGGTGGCCGCCGCCAACCCGGAACCCCGCACAGGCTTCATCGACCGCGCGCTCGTCGCGGCCTACGACGCCGGCATCGACCCGATCCTGCTGGTCACCAAGGCGGACGTCAAGGATCCGGCGGAGCTCCTGTCCAACTACACTCACCTCGACCTTCCCGTGATCATCAGCCGGACCGCCGATCTTGCGGCGTCCGGCATCGATGCCCGCTCGGACGACGGCCTGTCCGCCCGGCTGGACAGCGCCGCTGTTGCCGCGCTGCGGTCCTACCTGGACGGCAAGGTCACCGTCATGCTGGGACACTCCGGCGTCGGCAAGTCAACAATGGTCAACGCGCTCACGGGAGCCGAACGTGCCACCGGCGGCGTCAACGCGGTCACCGGCAGGGGCCGGCACACGTCATCGTCAGCACTGGCCCTGCGGCTGGTTGACGCACCGCCGGGCAGCTGGATCATCGACACCCCCGGCATCCGCTCCTTTGGCCTGGCGCATGTGGACCCGGACCGGATCCTGCGGTCCTTCCCGGACCTCTCCCCCGGCACCGACGCCTGCGAACGCGGCTGCAAGCACACGGCAACTGCCGTTAACTGCGGCCTGGATGCTTGGGTGGCGGAAGGTCACGCGGGCCCGACCGGAGAGGCTCGGCTGGCGTCCTTGCGCCGGTTGCTCGGAGCGGATCCACGGGAGGAAGCTCAGGAGGCAAAGGAGCTCGGCAGCGTCAACTGACAAAGCCGATCTCCCAGCAGAACAGCCTGCAGACGGTAGTTTGGAACCATGATCCAACCCGCTTCGAGCTACAACGATGACCTGCGCCTGGCCCATGTCCTGGCCGACTCCGTGGACGACCAGACCATGAGCCGCTTCAAGGCACTGGACCTCCATGTGGAGACCAAGCCCGACCTGACGCCGGTCACCGACGCGGACAAGGCCGCCGAGGAAGCCATCCGCGGCCAGCTCTCCCGCTCCCGCCCGCGGGACGCAGTGCTCGGTGAGGAGTTCGGCAGTACCGGCCACGGTTCGCGCCGCTGGATCATCGACCCCATCGACGGAACCAAGAACTTCGTCCGTGGCGTCCCCGTGTGGGCCACCCTGATCGCCCTCGTGGACGAGGGCGAGCCGGTTGTCGGCGTCGTGAGCGCCCCCGCCCTGGGCAAGCGCTGGTGGGCCGCCAAGGGCATGGGCGCCTACATGGGGCGTTCGCTTGCCGCAGCCACCCGGCTCCGGGTCTCCGACGTTTCCAGCCTGTCCGACGCCTCGCTGTCCTATTCAAGCCTCTCCGGCTGGAAGGAACGGGGAAACCTGGACGAGTTCCTGGGCCTTACCGAGTCGGTATGGCGGACCCGCGCCTACGGTGATTTCTGGTCCTACTGCATGGTGGCCGAGGGCTCTGTGGACATCGCGTGCGAGCCGGAACTGAACCTCTACGACATGGCGGCCCTGGTGCCGATCGTGGTGGAGGCCGGCGGACGCTTCACCTCTTTGGAGGGTGAGGACGGCCCGTTCGGCGGTAACGCCCTGGCCACCAATTCGATCCTGCACTCCGAAGTGCTCCAGCGGCTGAACCCGGGCCTGGACGACCTGCTCTAACCCCCCCTGCAACCGAACAAAAGACGGCGGATACCTCCAGAAGGAGGTGTCCGCCGTCGTCTTCTTCGCCGAAAAGCCTGTTTTCCATTCCCACGTAACAAAGGCCTTAACAATTGCGCCGGCTTCAATCCTGGCCGCCCCATGTTCTACGCTCTTAACCAGGTCACGAGTGCCAGCGCAAAACCCCGGTTTGCTGGCCGGCAACCCTCCATTCGCGGTGGGGTGCCCCGGGTGACGACCAGGCCGGTCCGGAGCGGATGCGGCAAGCGCGGATTCCCTTGCTAGCGGAGTCCTGTTTTGAAGTGAGGTCTCTGTGACAACAGCCACCGTCTCCCCCAACGCCGCCATCACCGCTGATTCCGTGTTTGACGAACGCCAGTCACTGGCCGGCCGGCCGCTCGCCGCCGTCACCGGCGCGGAAATCCAGGCACCGCTGATTTCCGGCGGCCACATCCGCTACGCCAACCTTGACTATGGCGCCTCCGCCCCCGCCCTCTCGGTGGTGTCCGCCTACCTCAACGAGATCCTGCCTTTCTATGCCAGTGTCCACCGCGGTGCCGGCTACGCGTCCCAGATCAGCACCTCGGTCTACGAAAACGCCCGCAGCATCGTCCGCGACTTTGTGGGCGGCCGCCCGAACGACTCCGTCATCTTCACGCGGAACACCACGGACTCGCTCAACCTGCTGGCCGGCTGCCTGCCCCTCAACGACGGCCAGCCTGCGGGCGACGTCCTGTACCTGGACATTGAGCACCACGCCAACCTGCTGCCGTGGCAGGGCGTTCCCCACCGCAGCATTGTTGCCGCCGACACCATCGCGGGAACCATCGACGCCGTACGCGCCGAGCTGGAACAGGGCGGCGTCAGCCTGCTGGCCATCACCGGTGCCTCCAACGTCACGGGCGAAATCCTCCCGGTCCGCGCCCTTGCGGCCCTGGTCCACCAGCACGGGGCCCGCATTGTGGTGGACGCGGCCCAGCTGGCGCCGCACCGCCGCATCAACATCAGCGCGGACGACGTCGATTACGTCGCCTTCTCCGGCCACAAGCTGTACGCGCCCTTCGGCGCAGGCGTCCTGGTGGGACGGCCGGACTGGCTCGACGCCGGAACCCCGCACCTCGCCGGCGGCGGCGCGGTCAAGGAGGCCAGGCTCGACGGCGTCAGCTGGGCCACCGGCCCGGCCCGCCACGAGGGCGGCTCCCCCAACGTCCTGGGTGCCGCCACCCTGGCCAAGGCCACCCAGGTCATCGCGGGCCTGGACCAGGAACGCTGGCACGCCCACGAATCCGCCATCCGTTCCTTCCTGGTGGAGGGCCTCCAGGAGATCGACAGCGTCACAGTGCACCAGATCTTCAAGGACACCAACCCGGACACCGACACCATCGGCGTGGTCAACTTCTCGGTTGAGGGCTACGACGCCGGCCTCGTGGCTGCGTACCTGTCTGCCGAGCACGGCGTGGGCCTGCGTGACGGACGCTTCTGCGCACATCCCCTGCTGAAGCGGCTGGGCCTGCCTTCGGGTTCGCTCCGCGCCAGCTTCGGCGTCGGTTCCCGGCTGGAGGATGCCCAGCGGCTCCTGGCCGGCATCGCCAAGCTGCGCCGTGACGGGCTCGGCTGGGACTACGTGGTGGACGCAGGGCGGTGGGTTCCCGCCAATGACACCCGCACCTACCCGCATTGGGCCCCGAACACGCCAGGCACCGCCGGCGCTGCTCCCTGCACCGACGACTGACCCATCCGGCAGATGCGGTAAATTCGGAAGGTACCGCAGGGCATTGACTGAAGGAGGCCGCACGTGGTTCGGGGTGGCCCAAAGCTGGATCTCGGGCGGCGCCGGGAGCTGGGCAAGAGTTTCCAGCAGGGCGGCAGGCATTACCAGCGGGTCCGGCCCGGTTATCCCGCCGACTCTGCCGATTGGCTCATCCCCGCGGGCGCGAGGGATTCGCTTGACGCCGGGGCAGGGACCGGCAAGTTTACTGAACTCCTGCTGGAACGCGGGCTGGCCGTCACCGCCGTCGACCCCTCGGCCGACATGCTGGACCAGCTGAAGGCACACTATCCCGTCGCCACCGCGGTCATGGGGACCGCCGAGGCCACCGGCCTGCCGTCGTCCGCCTTCGACGTCGTCACCATTGCCCAGGCCTGGCACTGGTGCGATCCCCTCACCGCGAGCACCGAACTGGCACGCGTCCTGCGTCCGCACGGCACACTCGGGCTTGTCTGGAACCAACTGGACACCACCGTCCCCTGGGTGCACCGGCTCTCGCGGATCATGCACGCCGGGGACGTCTTCAAGCCCGGCCACCGGCCGGTGGTTGGCCCGGAATTCGGTGAGCTGGAAAGCCATGTGACGCACTGGCAGGACACCGTCAGCACCGAGGACCTGATCGAACTGACCAAATCGCGCAGCTATTACCTGCGTGCGGGTGATGCCACCCGCGCCAAGGTCCTCGCCAACCTTGACTGGTACCTGCATGAGCACCTGGGACATGCCGCGGACGAGGACATCGGGCTGCCGTACCTGACGTTGTCGTGGCGGGCAGTCAAAGTATGAGCGGTTCCGCCGCGCTCCCTGGCCACCCGGTAGGCTTGGTCCTGTGAAGACCAGCGCGCCCTCCTCCTCCATCGAGGACTACGTCAAGGTCATCTACTCTTTCACCGAATGGCAGGACAAGCCCATCACGTCCTCGCAGCTGGCCCAAAGGCTGGGCGTGGCCAATTCGTCGGTGTCGGAAATGGTCCGCAAGCTCAAGGACCAGGGCCTTGTTGACCACAAGCCGTACAGCGCCATTACCCTTACGGACGCGGGACTGCGGCTTGCCTTGTCCATGGTGCGGCGCCACCGGCTAATCGAAACCTACCTGGTCCAGCAGCTTGGATACAGCTGGGATGAGGTCCACGACGAGGCCGAACTGCTCGAGCACGCAGTGTCAGACACTTTCATTGAGCGCGTCGCCGCGAAGCTCGGCGATCCCAGCCGGGACCCGCACGGGGATCCTATTCCCACGGCGGACGGCAAGGTGCTGATGCCCAGGGCGCATCTGATGGGCGAGCTGGATAAGGGCCACACCGGCAGGATCACGCGGATCAGCGACGATAACCCGGACCTGCTCCGCTATCTGTCCGCCGAGGAGATCGACCTTGACGCCGAGGTAGAGGTGGTGGGACGCCGGCCGTTCGGCGGTGCCCTGATGGTGCGGATCCGGAACTCCGGGCGGACCAGGGATTATGACCTGGCGGACGAGATCACCTCAGCCCTCTGGGTCCACAGCGACCATCCCCATCCAGGCTGCCTGCTGGGAGACAGCTGACGTGGGACCGGCGCCCGTCTGGCGGGCATGGCTGGCTGTTGCCGTCGGCGGCCTGGTGGGCAGCGAACTCCGGTACGGCCTGACGCTGGCGTTCCCCGAGCAGCCCGCGTCGGTGCCGTGGGCAACCCTGTGGATCAACGTTGTCGGCAGCTTCGTCCTGGCCGCGCTGACCACGGCCTGGATGGCCCGGCCGCGGACTGCGTTTTGGCTTCGCGCCGGACTGGGACCCGGACTGCTTGGCTCCTTCACCACGTTCTCCGCGGTGGTGTTCGCCGTGGACCAGCTGGCCCGCGCGGGCCAGCACCCGGTGTGGATCGCCTATCTGGCAGTATCGCTGCTTCTGGGCCTGGCTGCCGCAGGAGCGGGGTGGCGGCTGGGCAAGCGGCTCACCCTAAAACCAGTGGACGCTGTTCCGGGCGGCCGGCAATGATCGGCGCCGTCCTGGTGGGCGTCTTCGGCGTGATGGGGGCACTCCTGCGCTTTGGCGTCGACAGCTGGTTCGCACACCACAGCTCCACCCGCAGCGTCCGGACCGGCAGCGGGAACCAAAAGCTGCACTGGCCGTGGGCCACGTTGCTGGTGAATGTGGCGGGGTGCTTCATCATCGGGTTGTCCCACGGAGCGGCAGCGGGGCTCGGCCTGGGCCCTGACTGGCAGGCCGGGCTGTCCGCCGGCCTGGCGGGCGGGCTGACCACCTTCAGTTCCTGGACCACGGCCACCGTTCGGCTCTTCGCGGAGTCGCGCGTCGGCGCGGCAGCCCTCAATATCGCCGGCAACCTGGTGCTCGGATTTGCCGCAGCTGCTGCCGGGATTGCGCTGACTGCCTAGTCGTGCGGCCCGGTTGGTTCAGCCCGCTTGGGCGCCCGACCCCACCGGAGCTCGGTACTGATTTGGATGCCTCCCGTATGGTGGACTGTGATGATTAGCAGACGTGACGCGGCAATTGCCCTGGATGTGCCGCTGGAAATGGCCCAGCGCCATGGCCTTCCCAAATGGATGACCGAGGCCGAACTGGGTGCGATCCTGGATAACCCGCCGCCTTGGCTGGTCCAGTCCCGGGCCAACCGGACGGGCAAGCGGCCTGTGTGGGTCCACCTTGAGTGTGCGGTTTGCGGCTACGAGGAGGCGGCCCGTCCCAAGAAATGGTGGCCGGACTTCACGTACGTTGTCTGCCACCATCATTCACCCGCGGACGTGCCGGCTGCCGCGCCGGGGTTCGTCCGGAGCGAGTTCGACGGCGTCGGGACGCGTTTCGTGGGCATCGCCGATGTGGCGGCGCCGGATACGGGGCGCTGACGCGGGACTTCACTGTTCCCGGCTCAGTTGCCGTTGCTGGTCATTTCATCCGGCACGGCCACCAGATGGCTCTCGGCACCGTCCCGCAGTACCGCGAGATCCAGCGGCTGGCCGATCGCGTCGGCAAAGAGCAGCCGCTGCAGGCTTTCGGCATTGCTGACGGGCCGGCCGCCCGCCGTAAGGAGGATGTCTCCCGATGCCAGGCCCGCCCTGTCAGCCGGTGAGCCGGGCAGCACCTCCACGATCCGCAGCCCTTCCCGCTGGCCCGTCCTGATCACTGTGCTGGGGTTCAGCCGGATGGGAGTGCTGACCAGGCCCAGGTAGGCGCGGCGGACCCGTCCATCGGAAAGCAGGGCGGAGATGATCCGCCGCGTGGTCGCGTTGATCGGAACCGCCAGCCCCAGCCCTGCGCCCGCGACTGCCGTATTGATGCCCACAATCCTGCTGTGGGTATCGGCAAGGGCACCGCCCGAGTTACCGGGGTTCAGTGCCGCGTCCGTCTGGATGACATCCTCGATGACCCTGCGGTTATTGCCCGACCACACCGGAATGGCACGGCCGAGGCCGCTCACGACCCCCGCCGTGACAGAGCCTGCAAGGCCCAGCGGGTTTCCGACCGCCACAACAAGTTGTCCCACGCGAAGGGTTTCCGCGGCCCCGAATTCAGCGGGCGGAACTTTCGGACGCCGGCCATGGACCACAGCGAGGTCGGACAAGGAATCGCTGCCCACCAGTTCAAGCTCCATCCGGCTGCCGTCGGCGAAGACCGCATGGCCCCTCTCCGTCCCGGCCACTACATGGGAGTTGGTCAGGAGATAGCCGTCCTGGGTAAAGAGGACTGCGGATCCGGCCCCCATGCGCATCCTGCCGTTGCGGCGCCGTGCCGTCATCTCAATCGCCGCCACGTGTGGGGTGACGGCTGCCGCCACGCGCATGACTGTCTGTGAATATGAATCCAGCACCTCGCCGTCGTCGGCGAAGACCGGTTCCCGCGCCTGGTCCACGGCGCACCTCCTGGTTGTGCCCGCCCGGACCTCCGTTGCGTTACCGGGCCTTACCGATCACAACGAGCGGCGGCGGCCTCCTAGTCCCGTGCAGGCTACGCCGTGGGTGAACGGGCAGCTCCATGGCCCGGGCAACGATAAAAGTCACGGACTCCGTGACTTTATTTCGGATAGACGGTCCGGACGCATCGACCCCTCCCTTTAAACACCCCGGTCCTAGGACTGGGGTGTTTAAAGGGCACTAAAAAAGCCCCGGAAGTCCGGGGCTTTTTTGGTGGAGATGGGGGGAATTGAACCCCCGTCCGATGTCGTGTTGTCAGGGCTTCTCCGGGCGCAGTTTGCGTCGGATTTTCTCGGCCCCAGCCATGCTGCAAACAGCTGGCTGATCCGGGCCCAGTCATCTAAGAGTCCCGTTTACTCCGATGACGGGAGCAAACAGCAGTGGCTATCTAAATGACGCCAGGAACCGGGGCGATAGCAACCCCGGGCTGACGGACTGTCTTACTGCTTAGGCAGCAAGAGCGAAGTCAGTGCGCGTTTGTTTGGCACTTATTGTTTTGCAGAAAGCGTTAACGAGATATTTCTGCATCCTCGGCCCGCTTCACCTGTCGCGACAAACATCGTCGAAACCGATCATCCCCATATTTTGTTACCAAACCGGCGGGCATACCCACCGGACTATCTATAGTAACGCACGTTCTCCGGGATTCATTCCTACTTGCGCCGGTTGCGTTCCCGCATTTCCCGCTGAGCCTCCCGGTTGTCCTGCTGTTCGCGCAGCGTCTGGCGCTTGTCGTACTCGCGCTTGCCCCGCGCCACACCGATCTCCACCTTGGCGCGGCCGTCCACGAAATACAGCTGCAGCGGCACAATGGTGTAGCCCGATTCGCGCACCTTGTGGGAGATCTTGATGAGCTCTTCGCGGTGCAGCAGCAGCTTCCGGCGCCGCCGTGCGGCATGGTTGGTCCAGCTGCCCTGGTTGTATTCGGGGATGTGGATGGCTTCCATCCACAGCTCGTCGTTGTAGAACGTGCAGAAACCATCCACCATCGAAGCGTGTCCTTCGCGCAGGGACTTCACTTCAGTTCCCATGAGCGCGATGCCAGCCTCGTAGGTGTCCAGCACGTGGTAGTCATGCCGGGCCTTCCGGTTGGTGGCCACCACTTTACGGCCACTTTCTTTAGGCACGGGAAAGCTCCTCAGTTCTCAGGTCCGATGTCCTCCGGGCCGGTCCGGCGCGGAGTCATACCAGTTTACGGCAGGGCCGCGATGCGGCTACAGCAGTCCCATTGGGTCGACGGCGGAGCCGTTGAGCCAGGTTTCAAAGTGGGAGTGGCAGCCGGTTGAGTTGCCGGTGTTGCCGGAGTAGGCAATCAGTTGTCCCTGGGAAACCCGCTGGCCGTTCGACACCACAATGCTGGCGTTGTGGTAGTAGATGGTGTTCAGGGTGTTGCCCTCCACCAATCCATGGGAGATCTTCACCCGCCATCCACCGCCGTCCGCGGAGCTCCAGCCCGAGCCGAAGACTTCGCCTGCCGCTGCGGCATAAACCGGCGTACCGCAGGCCGCACCGAAGTCGATACCGGTATGCAGGTAGCCGCCCTGGCCATAGAAGTCGATGGTTCCGGGAGGCGTCGCCCGCCAGCCGAAGCCGGAGGTGATGGGAACACCACCGTTAAAGGGGTGGCGGAGTCCGAACGCCGACGGCGATCCCACCGGCGGCATGAATGACTGCACCGGCGGGGGCGGCGGGGGCGCCTGCCCCTTGGCTGCAGCCGCTGCCGCAGCAGCAGCTGCAGCTGCTGCGGCAGCGGCTTCGGCTTTCCTCCGCTGCTCGGCTTCCCAGGCTTCGCGGAGCCTCCGGTCACGTTCCTGGATTTCGGCGGCAACGGCGTTCTGGCTCGCCTGCACGTTTGCCAGCTGCGACTGGATGCCCGGCTTGGCGGCCTGAAGTTCGGCGTCAAGGCGGACAGTGTCAGCAATGAGCTGGTCCACCTGCGCCTTTTTGGCCTCGGCTTCGTCGCGCGCTGCCTTCTCCCGCTCAAGGGCGGCGTCAGCTTTGGCCTTGAGGTCCTTGATCTCCGCCTCCACGGCCTGCAGGCGGGCTTCGGAGTTGACGTTCGATGCGCTCTGCTGCGAGAGCTTGTCCATTGCGGCGTTCTGGCTGCGCATGGCCTGGTCCGCCAAATCCATGGTCTCGGTCAGGCTGCCGCCGTTATTGGAACCGAAGAAAAGGGACAGGTTGGACGGCACGCCTCCGGACTTGTAGGCCTGCGTGGCAATCTGCCCGATGAGCTTCTTGGTATCGGCGATCTTCTGCTTGTCTGTCTCCAGCTGCTGGGTGATCTTCGCCTTGTTCTGCTGTGCCATATCTACCCGCGCCGAGAGGGCTTCCACCTCTTTGACTGCACTGGCCACACGGCCCTGCGCTTCAAGGAGGGCCTGCTGGGCGCCGGGCAGCTGGCCCTGGTAAATGACCAGGTCACTCGCTGCCTTCGCAATGCGCGAATCCACGAACTCCAGGGACTGCTGGACCCGTGCCGCTTCGGCCTCAAGGGCTTTCTGGCGGTCTTCAAGCTCGTCGGCGAAAGCCGCAGGCGTGGACGATGCCAGGCCTGCGGCGAGAACCACGGCAAGCACGCCGCTGAGGACACCTGTCCGGCGCGCCCTGCCGCGCGCCCTCTGGAGGGAGCGGTGGGACGTCTGATCAGTTGGATTCATGGGCATTCCTTGTTTGGTTTGCATACCTAGACGCGAAGGTATCGGCGCAAGGTCAAGAGAGACGAAATTCCAGCCAAGGATCCGCCAAGGATTAGCAGGGCAGGAGCGAGAATAAGGGTTTGCCCGGACGAGATGAACGCAGTATCCGGGTATTGCTCGGACATGTATTCGCCCAGGAAGAAGTGGGCAACGGCCCACAACGTTCCGGAGGCCAGGGCCGCACCGATTACGGCGGCGATGACGCCCTCCAGGATGAAGGGCAACTGGATGACCGTCTTCGAAGCGCCCACCAGCCGCATGATGCCCGTCTCCCGGCGCCGGCTGAACGCGGAAAGCCGGATGGTGGTGGCGATGAGGAGAATGGCGCAGACGATCATGACACCGGCGATGCTGACAGCCACCAGGGAGGCGCCGTTCATAACCGAGAACAGGCGCTCCAGGAGCTGGCGCTGGTCGATGACTGTTTCCACGCCCGGCTGGGACGAGAAGGTTTCGCTGATGATCTGGTACTTCTCCGGGTCCTTCATGTTGATCCGGAACGACGCCGGCAGCTGGTCCGGGGTCACGGAGTCCACAATGGGCGAGTTGGAGAACTGGTCCTTGAAGTGCTTGTAGGCCTCTTCCTTGGACTCGTACTGGAAGTCGTTGATGTACTGCGCAACCGCCGGTGACTCCAGGAGGCTGTTCAGGCTCTCCTGCTGTTCCGGGGTGACGGGCCCGCCCGCGCAACCGGCCGCCGTCGAACCTTCACTGCAGAGGAAGATGGCCACCTGGACTTTGTCGTACCAGTAGCCCTTCATCTGGTTGATCTGCATCTGCAGCATGCCGGCGGCGCCCACGAACGTCAGCGACACGAAGGTGACCAGGATGACGGAGACCACCATGGACAGGTTGCGCCGCAGGCCGCTGCCGATCTCGGAGAGGATGAATGCCAGCCTCATCGCTGCGCCCCGCCTTCGCGCCCGTCGCCCGGCAGGCCGGCGCCAGGTTCTTCCCTGCCGCTGGCGTCCTTGAGCCTGCGTGACTGTCCCACGACCGGGATCATTGAGGTGTACAGGGCCTTGGCCTCGTCACGGATGACCACGCCGTTCTGGAGTTCCACCACGCGTTTGCGCATCTCGTTGACGATGTCGTCGTCGTGCGTGGCCATCACAACGGTGGTGCCGTTCTGGTTGATCTTGTCCAGGACGCCCATGATGCCCATGGACGTGGTGGGGTCGAGGTTTCCGGTGGGTTCGTCGGCGAGGAGGATTCCAGGCCGGTTGACGACGGCGCGGGCAATAGCCACGCGCTGCTGCTCACCGCCGGAGAGCTCGTGGGGCATGCGGTGTTCCTTGCCCTCCAGCCCCACGGTCTTGAGCACCTCGGGAACGGTGTCCCGGATAACGCTGCGGCTCTTGCCGATGACCTGCATGGCAAACGCCACGTTGGCGAACACATTCTTTTGGGGCAGGAGCCGGAAGTCCTGGAAGACGACGCCGATGCCGCGCCTGAGCCGAGGTACCCGCCAACTGGAAATCTTGGCCACGTTCTGCCCAGCGACGTAGACGGCGCCGGAGGTGGCACGGTCTTCCTTCAGCACCAGGCGGAGGAACGTGGACTTGCCGGAGCCGGATGCGCCGACGAGGAAGGCGAATTCGCCGCGGTCAATCTCAAGGTTGACCGAGTCCAGCGCAGGCCGGGCTTTCTGGTCGTAGACCTTGGTGACATTTTCGAATCGGATCATGGCCCTAAGTACCCTGCAGGGCATGGCCGATCCTTACGAATGCAGCCCAGTTCTGCAGCCGGTGCACGGGTTTCTGTTGGGGAAATAGGGCCCCGGCCCCTCGACTATACGCAGGAAGGCCCGCGCATTACATCGTTTTCAGGGGGCGTGTCGCTGGATCCTTGGCTGGCGGGGCCGGAGGCACCCCTACTTTGCGGCGTTGCGGTTGTCCGTGCGCCAGCGGATTCCGGCATCGATGAAGTCATCGATCTCGCCGTCGAACACAGCCGACGTGTTGCCGACTTCGTGTTCGGTCCGGAGGTCCTTGACCATCTGGTACGGGTTGAGGACGTAGGAGCGCATCTGGTCGCCCCAGGAGGCCTTGACGTCGCCGGCCAGCGCCTTCTTTTCGGCGTCTTCCTGTTCCTTCTTGAGGAGGAGCAGCCTGGACTGCAGGACCCGCATGGCCGCCGCGCGGTTCTGCAGCTGCGACTTTTCGTTCTGCATGGACACCACGGTGCCCGTGGGAATGTGCGTCAGGCGAACTGCCGAGTCCGTGGTGTTCACGGACTGGCCGCCCGGGCCGGAAGACCGGAAGACGTCAACGCGGATTTCGTTGTCCGGGATTTCGATGGAGTCGGTCTGCTCGATCAGCGGGATGACCTCCACGGCCGCAAACGAGGTCTGCCGCCGGCCCTGGTTATCGAACGGGCTGATCCGGACCAGGCGGTGGGTTCCGGCCTCGACGCTGAGCGTGCCAAAGGCATACGGCGCCTTCACTTCGAAGGTTGCCGACTTCAGTCCGGCTTCTTCGGCGTAGGACGTGTCCATCACCGTGGTGGGGTATCCGTGGCGTTCCGCCCAGCGGAGGTACATCCTGAGCAGCATTTCGGCGAAGTCGGCGGCATCCACGCCCCCGGCTCCCGCGCGGATTGAAACGACAGCCTCGCGCTCGTCATATTCGCCGGACAGCAGTGTCACGACTTCGAGTTCCTTGAGGGCCTTGCGGATGGACTCCAGTTCGGTGGCCGCTTCTCCCATGGAGTCGGCGTCATCCTCGTCCTGGCCCAGTTCCACCAGGACTTCGAGGTCGTCGATGCGGGACTCCAGGCTGGTGAGGCGTTCCAGCTCGGACTGACGGTGGGACAACCTGGAGGTGATTTTCTGCGCCGCGGCGGGGTCGTCCCACAGGTCCGGCTCCCCTGCCCGCTCGCTCAGTTCGGCGATGTCTTCCTTGAGTGCCTCAACGTCAGTGACGCGTTCGATGGAAGCGTAAGTGGCGCGGAGCGCGCGGATTTCAGCGGAAAAATCAATATTGGCCATGGTCGTTTAAGCCTACGCTATCCGTCCCGCGGCCCTTGCCCGGGTGCTGTCCCGTCCCTGAACGCCAGGTGGGGATGCGGGCGGAGATCAGCGAGTCAGCCGGGAGCGCGCCGTTGAAGTCGCTTCTATTGGAATGCCGTCGGGGACCAGGAAGTTCACCACGGGTGGGTGCACAGCGGCGGTGAGAACCACGACGGCGGTGGAACCGTCGGGCGACCCCGTCGCCCCGGCTACAGCAAGGGCATCAAAACGTTCCGCTGCAGGGCTGCTGGCAACAAAGTCAGCAGCCACGTTCCGGACGCGGGCCGGATTGAGGACGGCAGATGGGCTTGCTCCATGAGACTCGACTTCGCCGAGCGTGAAGCTGTCTGCTGCCGCGAGGGAGGCGCCATCCGCGAGTGAGAGCAGCCGTTTATGCTCCAGGTAGACCGCGGTGATGCCGATCATGACCGTTGCCACCAGCAGGGCCACGGCAACGAACCCGAGGATCATCACCATCATCTGGCCGTCTTCACTGGACTTGCTAATTTTCACCGGAACCTGCCCACCAGTTGGGTTGCCGATGCCTCTACCTCGGTTGCTGAGAGCCGGAGGCCGTCACCGAAGGGGATGAATGGCAAGGGGATGGTAAGGCTGACGGTTGTGGTGACCGCGGTTCCCGGGGCCTGGCAGTCGGCAGGGCTGCAGCTGATGGAAACCTGTGCCAGTTCAGGGCCGTGCCCAAAGTCGGCTAGTGCCAGGGCCGCGGCCTGTTCCGCGGCGGTCCGGGCCGTGGGTGCATCAGGCTGGGCTACGTAGACTTTGGCGGCTTGGTCTGCCGCGCCCACAACGGCAAAAGAACCGCCCTGGATCTGTCCCACGGTGATGATGAAGTACACCAGCGGGACCATCAGGAGGAGTCCAAGGAAGGTGAACTCAACTACGGCACTCCCCTGCTCTCTGTTGTCCGTCGCCGGCCCTAGGAACAGCACATCGCGCAGGCGGTTTTCGAGCCGGCGCATTCCGTCAGGGCTGCAGGGCCGCATGGCCTTTCACCTCCAGCATGTCCCGCGGACCAATCAAGCCAATAACGGGCATGGGCGCCCGCACTGTCACTTCCAGTGTCCGGATGCCCCGGACGGTCACTTCGCTGGTGCTGACCTGTTCGGCAAAGCCCGGGCTCAGCGCGGTGGCGATAAGGGCGCGGCTGCGCTCTTCAGCGTCGGCGGCACTGCGGTCAGCAAGGGTCCCGTAGCGGGCCCCGGAGGCTGCGGCATCGATCAGGGTATTGCGGACGTGTAGAACCAGGGTCAGCTGAATGACGGCGAGGAAAAACATTGTGAGCAGTCCACCCACAAGGACAAAGTCCACCACGGCCGAGCCCTGTTCCCTGGGCGCGAGTACCTGGCGGGCCGTTAGGGCCCCGCGGCCCGACTTTGTCATGTGCTTTAGCTGCCCACCTTGTCCATTGCCTGGTTGAACATTGTCTCCAGGGCTGGTCCCGCGAGCGCCAGGAGGGCAGCAACAAGGACGGCGGACATCAGCGTGATCATCACCCAGCCAGGTACGTCGCCCCGCTCGGGGTGGTCGGTGGCAGGGCGGCGCGCGGCTGCGAGCGCCAGAAGCAACATCCTGCAGCGCATTCCCAGGTTTTTCATCCTTCGTCCTCTTCCTTTTTCGGTAGTCCGGTTTTCAGTATCACGGGGCCGGGCCAGGCACCCGGTGTTGATTTCAAGAACTAGAAGCCCAGACTG
Organism: Arthrobacter sp. Y3221157; assembly: GCF_059089865.1. Classification (NCBI taxonomy): domain Bacteria; kingdom Bacillati; phylum Actinomycetota; class Actinomycetes; order Micrococcales; family Micrococcaceae; genus Arthrobacter; species Arthrobacter sp. Y3221157. The sequence continues at coordinate 59,162 of NZ_JBNHFD010000004.1, read as the reverse complement.
ATGGCCGCGATGCCGGGGAAAACGGCGAACACGACTGTCAGTGGAAGCACGCCGAAGACTAGTGGCACCATCATGGCGATTTCCTTCTTGCCGGCGGACTCCATCAGGTCGCGCTTGGCGGTATCGCGCACATCCTGTGCCTGGGCGCGAAGCACATCCGCCAAAGGCGTGCCGCGTTCGACTGCCACAATGATGCCGTCTACGAATCTGACCAGCGGGGCCAGATCGGTTCGTGCTGAGAACTCCTGCAGTGCCAGCACGAGTGGCTTGCCGGCCCTCGTCTCTGCGAGGATCCTGGAAAACTCTTTCGCCAGTTCGCCCTTGGCGCTCCGGGAGACCCGGGCCAGAGCGCCGGTCGCGCTCTCCCCTGCACCCACAGCCAGCGCCATGAGTTCTGCCAGGCTTGGGAATTCAGCCATCATCTTCGCCTCCCTGCGCCGGACCTGGACCCCCAGCCAATAGTCCCGCAGCATGAAACCGCCGATGGCACTGCCGAGGACGGCCAAGGCCGCGAACAGCGCGTTGAACCGTCCCGCGGCTGCACCGACCAACGTCAAACCCAGGGCCGCCGCAAACCCCGCTGCCGCCCAGAGGAGTTGTTCTGCCCTGAAATCGATGGTCGGCTTGCCGATTCCGGCCTGCGCAAGCCGGCGGACGGTGGCCCCCGGTGAGGGATTCAACTTTCCGAGCGCGGTCAGCAGGTCGCGTATGACGGGGCGCAGAATCCTTTCGAGCGGGCCGAACGGGGTAACTGTCTGCTCTCCGGTATGCAGCAGCCGCGACTCCAGGTTCTGGGACTTGAGCTGGGGCTCAATCCGCTCCGCAAACGTCGTTGCCCGCATATACGGCGACCTAAAGATGACGAGCCACAGGCCAATGCCCAGAAGTGTTCCACAGACGATGGCGGCTGGCGAGGCAACAGTCACCGGAGCACCCGCTCTTCCTCTGGCAGGGCCCCTATTTTCAGCATGATGGAGTAGCAGATCAGGGAAACAACGAGGCCGCCGAGCAGTACCGCGGCGCCCGCCGGCGTGTTGTACGCTTGCACTGCCTCCGGCCGGGTGGCAAGCAGGATCATGACGACCCACGGTGCCGCTACAGCCAGCCGTGCGGCGTTTATGGTCCAGGACTGCCGTGCTTCCAGTTCGCTGCGGGTGCGGGCGCTCTCGCGCAAAAACTCGCTTAGTGTGGCCAGCAGTCTGCCCAGGTCCGAGCCGCCCACTTCCCGCGTCAGGCGTAAGGCTTCGACGATGCGGTCCGCCACGGGATCGGCCAGCTTGTGCTTGAGCTTGTTGAGCGAACCGTCGAACTGTCCGCCGGCGCGGTAATCCGCGCCGAATTCGCGGAATGCCGGCCGTAGTTCTTCGGGCCCCTTGTCGCCAAGCTGGATCAGTGCCTCGGGCAGCGGCAGTCCTGCCCGAATGGCGGAACGCAGGTGGTCCACGACGTCCGGCCACAGCTGGCGAAGCATGGCCGTCCTCTTTTTGGCACGCCATCGCAGGATGGTGACGGGGAGCCAGCCCGCAAACAGCCCGAAGCAGGCCGCGATGGGCCAGGAGCGGCTGACCGCGAAGAAGACCAGGGCCACGAACAGAGCAAGGCCCAGGCAGGTGCCCAGCAGCCCGCTGACCGATACTTTGTCCACCCCTGCTGCAACCAGGAGATCGGCTACCCGGCTTGGTTTGCGGTTTCGGCGTCCCGGCTGCGGGGATTCCCACAGCGACCACCAGATGAGGAACAGCCCTGTTCCTGTCGTTACCCCCAGCAAGGCAGAAATCATCGCGGATCCAGCAGTGCAGCGACGTCGAAGCCTGCGCGCGCGAATTTCTCCGCCGCCGGCATGCTGTTGGCGCGGGGCTGCAGGACCCCGTCCGTCATGGCGAAAACAAGTGATGACTCGATGATGCCGTTTTCCACGCGGCGGCCGAGGGACAAGATTTCGGTAACCTCCCTGCGTCCGTCCGGCCGCCGGCTGCAGTGCACCACAAGGTCGATGCATGAGGCGACTGTGGGCACAACAAAGGCTGATGAGATGTTTTCACCCGCCAGGAGGGGAAGGGTGCAGATCTTTGTCACGGCGTCATGGGCGGAGTTGGCGTGGACGGTGCACATACCCGGAAGGCCGGAGTTGAGCGCAATGAGCATGTCCAGGCTCTCCGCCTCGCGGACTTCTCCGACAACCAGGCGGTCCGGCCGCATGCGCAGGGCTTCCTTCACCAGGCGGCGGAGTGGGATCTCTCCTTCTCCTTCGAGGTTCGGCTGCCGGCACTGGAGCCCCACAACGTCGCGCAGCGGGAGCTGCAGCTCGAAGATCTCCTCGACCGTGATGACCCGCTCCCTGCTTCCAATGCCCGCAGCAAGGCAATTCAGCATGGTGGTTTTGCCCGCCTGCGTGGCTCCTGACACCAGGATGTTGAGCCCGCTTGAAACAGCCGCACCGAGGAACCGCCCTGATTGTGGAGTCAGGGTGCCCAGTTCGACGAGATGTTCGAGCCGGCTGGCTTTAACAACGAATTTTCTGATATTTACTGCCCAGTGCCGGCGCGTGACGTCGGGAATCACTACATGCAGCCGGGAGCCGTCGGGCAAAGCCGCATCAACGAACGGGGAGGACATGTCCAGGCGGCGGCCGGAGCTCTTGAGCATCCTCTCCACCAGATCCCGCACCTGCTGTTCCGAAAGGCTCAGGGACGTCAGTTCGGACTCACCGTTCCTGGCCACAAAGATTTCATTCGGGGCATTAAGCCAAATCTCTTCTATGGAAGGATCGTCGAGCAATGGCTGCAGGATTCCAAAGCCAGCCACTGCATCAAAAAGGAAGCGGCGTGCCGTATCCAAAGGGCCAAGCGGCGGTAGCGGACCCGTAAGCGCCCGCTCATCGTAGTCAACAACGACAGCCTCAACCAGCCTTCGGACCTCGCCTGCCTGCCTCATCGGATCAAGTCCCCTGCGCCGGATGAGCTCGCGGACTTCATCCTCGACAATTGCCAGAGCATCCATTTTGTTCCCCCAAACGACTGCCTTCCCCAGCGGACGGCAGTGCGATTGGGTCAAGCCTAGGGAGGCCGAAGCACGGTAACAAGTCTCGGCCGTTCAAGTGTGGAAAACCAAGGTTTCGACCTACGTGACAGGAACTTAGCCGCGAAGGGCAAGTGCCTGATCGAACTTCACTGCTTCATCCACAGGGTGACAACATGGCCGGGACCACTGGACGACGAGGCGGCCTGATAGCCGAGACTGCTCAATTGTGCCGCGTAGGCACTGTCCTGCTTAACCTTGGACACCAGCCAAATGCGTGACGGGAGCGGAGCCTGGATGGACAGGTCCACCACCGGGGCATCAACCGATATGGGGTGGGTGAGGGGAAGCGGTTGAGGCTGCGCTATGTCCACAAGCCCCTTGAAATCCTCGGGGTACAGGTCAATGGCGCTTCGCGCGGTATCCGTAGGGATAGGGCTGGGCTCAATAAGCAGGCCGTCACCACTGCTTGACTGTTTGTCGATTGTTGCCGCGATGAACGAGAAGTCGTTCCAGGGGATCTTGGCATAGGGCTGACGCTGGGACACGATCAGCACCAAGCAGCCCAGAATCAGCAAAGAGGCCACGATCTGTTTGACATGGGGTCTCAGCAGCAGGAGGCATTCGGCCAGGAGCATCGCGAAAAATGGAGCTGACGACGTGAAGTACCGCCCCATCAGAACCGGTTCATCAAGTACTGACTGCCCCCACAAAACTCCCACAGCGAGCACCAGAGGTATGGCCGCCAGCGCAAGGCGCGTCATGGGCAGAGGACGGCGCCCGGCCAGCAAGGGTGCAACAACCGTCGCTGCGGCGAGGATAGACAAACCCACCGCAATGTAATGCAGGGGGATGAAAGCCCCGTTCGGATTGGGGTCCACCCGGGACGTGAACCATGCCTCAACCAGTGCCTGGTCCGCGATATTGAACGGGGCGGTCGCAATCCAACCGACCTGATGACGTTGCTGGACGCCAAGGATACCGAGCGGGAGACATGCGAGGCCGGCCAGGAGTGAGCTCGCAGCCGCAGCCAGCCGCTGGCGGCCGGGCAGAACTGCGAATGCGACAATGACGAGGCCGATGAGCGGCAGTGCGGAAAACAGATGCGCACTGACCGCTCCGATCATGGCGAACCCTAGCAACGGCGCGTACCACAGTGATTTTCGTTGGTGCAGCTTCACTACTGAGAAAAGCGCAAGGGCGGTGAACATCGCTGAAAAAGCGTACGGCCGGGCTTCAATCGCCATCGCCGTCATTCTGGGCAGCAGGGCAAAGCAGAGGGCGTAGGCCAGCTGAGCCTTCCAGCCCCCCACGGCTCGGCCTGTGGCAGCCATGGCTGCGGTCCCCACGCCTACGGCCACCACGCTTGGCAAGCGCAGCCAGAATGGATCTATTTCCGTCAGCCTTGCCCAGAAATGCATTAAGACGTAGTAGGGCCCAAATACTCCATCGATGTGCTTCCACAGCTCCGCCATCTCGGCGACGGAGTATTTGATGATGTGGGCTGTCGCTGCCTCGTCCAACCAGGGTGACGGAACCCAGACCCCAAGGAAGCTGATGCAGAAAGCAAGCAGACCCAGAAGGATGCTGCTAAGGAAGGGTGTTCGACATCTATCAAGAAACGGGCGCGAGCCTGTTCCCGTTTCGGTGGCCGCCTGTGAAAAGGAAAGCCGAAGCAATGAACTCACAGGCTCAAACTCTACAGCAGGACCAACACCCACCTGCTCAGGTTTGTCCAGGGGACCGCCCGCCAAACAAGTGGGAGCCTGTCAGTAATCGATCCCGGTCGCCCCGCTTAAGCAACAGCCAATCCAGTGGTGGCTAAACACACCTATCACAGAGGTAACCTGGACCCCTCTAGTTCCACCGGTAACGGCGATGCTATGGTGAGCGCGTTAATGTCGAATACAACCTGTCAGGCGGCTCCCTGGGGGGAATCACCGAAGCAGTACAAAAATGAGCGCTCATATGGCGCCACATTGTCTCCGGAGCAAATATGAAGCGGAACCCGTCTCAGTCCCGTCGCACTTCCCTTCACCTTGTGGGAATACCTGTGCTCATTGGCTCCCTGCTAGCAGGTCCGGGGTTTTCGGAGGTGGCCTCCGCCGTCGAACCGACTCCGACGCCAACTGCTTCATCCTCTGCTGAATCGACAGTCCAAACTAAAGTTCCTGCACCGCCCCCGGCGCCGGCCCGTGAAGAAACATCAGCCCCAGCCCCGCAGCCGGCACAGTCGGCCGAGGCAACGAAGTCCATGGCAGAGGCCATCGGTACGGGCGGCGCTGAGATGGGACAGCGTTCGGCGCGGGTTGCAGCGTCATCTCCCTCCGGCTCCTTCCGGAAGCTGAGCGAGGAAACGTTGTCGGCGGAGGGAACATGGATGCCCACCTTCGGTGTCCAGGGACTGGACGTCAGTGGGCACCAAACCTACGTGGACTGGCAGCAGCAATGGAACATGGGGGCGCGTTTTGCCTACGTCAAAGCCTCCGAGGGCAGTTACTTCACCAATAACCTCTTTAGCTCGCAATACCAGGGGGCGCGGAATGTGGGGATGATCAGGGGCGCTTACCACTTCGCGATTCCCAACTGGTCTTCCGGGGCAGAGCAGGCCCGCTACTTTGTGCAGAACGGCGGAGGATGGTCGAGTGACGGGTACACGATGCCACCGGTGCTGGATATCGAGTTCAACCCCTACGAAGGCCGGACAGACTTTCCCGGCTGGACGCCGGGAAATACCTGCTATGACATGTCGCCTTCGCAATTGACCTCTTGGGTCCGCGACTTCGGCAACACTATGCTTGCACTCACTGGGCGGCTCCCAGTCATCTACACGAACACAAGCTGGTGGAATCAATGCCTGGGAAACCCGGCTGGCTTTGGCGACTACCCCCTCTGGATTGCCGCATACCCGAAATACCCAACCAACGATGCCGGGTCCGTTCCTACCGCAAGCTGGAGCACCTACAGCATATGGCAGTACAGCAGCACCGGCCCCTTCCCCGGTGACTCTAACGTCTGGAATGGCGATTACACGCAGCTGAAGACGTTCGCAACCGGAGCGCCCCCGCCAGCCCCAACAGACCGGACACGAAAACTCGTATCTCCGGGAGACTTTGACGGTGACGGCAAGGCGGATCTGGTAAAGCGCGAACGTGATGGAACTTTGTGGTTCTACCCAGGCGACGGCACTGGAAAGTTCGGCACCGGGCGGAAGATCGGCGATTTCGGGTGGGACGCGTTTGACCGGGTACTCGGGATGGGTGACTTCAACGGAGACGGGAAGAACGACCTGATGGCCCGGAAGATCGAAGGGTCGCTCTGGTTCTACGCTGGAACCGGGACTGTCTCCTCCACCGCGAGGGGCTACCTCAGTGGTGTTAGGGTGGGCGATTTCGGCTGGGAAGCCTTTGACAGCCTGCTGGGAGTCGGCGACTTTGACGGGGACCGAAAACCCGATTTGTTGGCACGTGTTCCTGCCGGCGACCTCTATCTCTATTCAGGCATGGCGACAGGCAGGCCGGGTGCGTCCCGAAAAATTGATTTTGGTTGGCAAATTTTCGATCAGGTCTTCCCAGCCAGGGATTTCAACGGAGACGGCACCAATGATCTTGCTGGCAGAAAACCCGACGGCACTTTATGGCTGTATTCCAACACGGGCAGCGCCGTCTTGGTCAATGGCCGCCAAATCGGAACGGGCTGGCAAATATACGACGCCATTGTAGGCACCGGGGACGCAAATGGTGACGCTATGGCAGATTTCGTGGCAAGCGAGCCTGCTGGAGCCGTTTACTTCTATGCCGGAACAGCCATGAAAGACCTGGGTTATGAATCGCCAAAAAAGATTGGCGACTTCGGCTGGGAAGCCTTTGACGCCCTCGTAGGCACCAAGGATTTCAACGGTGATGCGAAAGCCGATCTACTTGCCAGAAAACCAGACGGAACGCTCTGGTTCTATCCAGGCACGGGAACAGGTGCCTACGGTGCGAGCAAGCGGATAGGCGATTTCGGCTGGCAGATTTTCGATTTGCTGGTGGGCGTGGGTGACTTCACGGGCGACGGCAAGGCAGATTTGGCGGCGCGTGGCAAGGACGGGACCCTGTGGCTCTACCCGGGCACAGGCACCGTTACCACCACCAGCAACGGCTATTCCGCCCCTATCCGGATTGGCAATTTTGGCTGGAGCGTATTCACTGCGCTTGCCGGCGTCGGCGACTACAACGGGGACGGCAAGAACGACATCCTTGGCCGTATGGCGGATGGGTCCCTCTGGTTGTACGCAGGCACCGGTCGAGTCGATGCCAACAACAACGGCTATCGGGCGGCAGTCAAAGTTGGTGAGTTCGGCTGGGAACTCTTTGACTCGATCGTTGGCCCCGGCGATGTCAACAGTGATGGTAAAAGCGACCTCCTCGCCCGAAAACCAGACGGCACCATGTGGTTCTATGCCGGCAATGGGAGCGGTTATCCCGGTGCCGCCCGCAGGATCAGCACCCAGTGGACCTCATTTGACATGGCAGTGGCAGCGGCAAACCTGAATTCGGACGGCATTCCCGACCTGGTCGCTCGTCAACCTGACGGGTCCTTGTGGACATTCCCAGGCACTGGGATGAGACCGACTGAGGGCTACCTGGGCCGCAGCTTCGCCATCAATTTTTGACGACCCTCCGCACACCTTCCCGCAAGGATGAGTAATCTGCGCGCCAATTACTCATCCTTGGGAAAAGGTGCACTCCCTCAACCTGCCGTGAAGGGACTGCAGTGGTGCTAGCTTCATAAACTATGTGCTCCCTTGTCCGCAGCAGTCTCAGGGCGAAAAAACGCTCACTGCCGCTCCTCCTCCCCTTATCAGTATTTCTTCTCCTCGGTATGCTTACCAGCCTGTGGGCGTTGGCCTCTCCGTTAATGTCCGTGCCAGACGAACCGGCTCATGCCATAAAGGCAGCCGCCGTGGTGCGTGGACAAATGGAGCCGCAGACCGCAGGCCCACAGGGGCAACCGGCCGTTGTTCAGGTACCTGGTTATATAGCAGAACTGGGACCCCAGACTTGCACAGCCTTCAGGCCTGATCTCACGGCGTCCTGTGCGCCCCAAATAGACTCGTCCAACACCCTGATCACGGAGGCTAAAACAACGGCCGGCAACTACAACCCTTTCTACTATTTGCTTGTTGGCCTGCCATCCCAGGTCCTGGCTGGGGCACCAGCGCTGTACGCCATGCGCATGGCAAGTGGCTTGTTGTCCGCAGCGTTTATGGCGATGACGTTCATGGGTGCCCTGCGCTTCCGTGGCGGGGGATGGCCACTGTCCGCTTGCACTGTTGTCCTCACGCCGATGGTCCTCTACCTCAGCGGTTCCATTAATCCCAATTCCTTGGAGATCGTCACCACAGCCGCGTTTTTCATCAACCTTTGCGTGGTCTTAGACAACTATCAATCCCTGGCGACAGTTCGCGCGCAGGTGATCGCCGTGGGTGTCTCCGGCGCAGCGTTGGCCAACACGCGAGCACTGTCCTTGATCTGGTTGGCCGCGGCCGTTATCGCGGCGCTCATAATGTTCGGTTGGCGCCCCCTTCTTGCTGTGTTACGGGATAAACTCGGGCTCTTTATGGCAGTGCTCGCCGGGGCCGGGTGCGCAGCAGGATTAGCCTGGCTGATGTTGGCTGACAGTTTCAAGAGCTTGGGCGGCGAACCGAGCACAACCACACCGGACCAGGCGTTCGCCCATATGCTCGACGCCACCTTTAATTACGTCAACGGATACATCGGGATAATGGGCTGGTTGGACACTCCGGCCCCATCGGGAGTTCAGATCTTCTGGCACGTAGCCTTCGGAGTGCTCCTGCTCACGGCCCTGACGTTCGGCTCAGGTCGTTCTAAATGGGCAGTTCTGCCAGTCCTGGCGCTTATTGTCTTTCTGCCGCCAATTTTGCAGGCGCAAATCGTAGAAGAACTTGGATACATCTGGCAAGGACGCTACCTTCTTGCGTTGGTGGTCCTCCTCTTGATGATATGCGGAGTAGCTTTGCGGTTCCAGCCAATACCGGCGTCACCGCAAGTGAGATCCCTGGGTTGCCTGATTCTTGGAGGGGCCGTCGTGGCGCATGTATACACATTTCTATATGCCCTACGGCGATTCACTGTAGGTTTACTTCCTCAACACACCAACTGGACTGAAATGTCGGCACCGCTCTGGCAGCCGCCACTAACTTGGCAGGGGATTTCCGCGTTGTATCTCACGGCGCTCATCATTGGCGCCACGCTCATCTACCGGCACCTCTTTTGGGGACGGAAGTTGGGGGCCCGGGATTTCCCAAACCAATATCTTTCCTCTGGGGAGACACGCGTGGTTGCCAGCCAGGCCCCGGACACGCGGGAACTATCGAAGCAGCGATAAGTAAGGCCAAAAAAGAATGAGGAGCGCTCCGATTGTTGCGCCCCTCATTCTTTTGGTTAAGCTCCCGCCTAGTGGCCGTACTCCAGCAAGTCGATCAGGTAGGAGCCATATCCGCTCTTGACCAAGGGCTCGGCCCGCTCCCGCAGTTCATCGTCCGTGAGGAAGCCGAGCCGCCACGCGATCTCCTCGGGTGCCCCAATCTTCAGGCCCTGCCGGTTCTCGGTGGTGCGCACAAAGTTGGAGGCGTCATTGAGGTCGTTGAAGGTTCCGGTGTCCAGCCACGCAGTTCCCCGGGGAAGGATTTCCACCTGCAGCCTTCCCTGGTCCAGGTAAGTCCGGTTGACGTCCGTGATCTCAAGTTCCCCCCTCGCAGAGGGCTTGAGGTCCCGGGCAATTTCCACGACGTCGTTGTCGTAGAAGTAAAGACCAGGAACCGCATAATGGCTTTTCGGCTTTTCCGGCTTCTCTTCAAGCGAAATAGCCCGTCCCTCGGAGTCGAATTCAACCACTCCGTATGCCTTCGGATCGGCAACCCAGTAACCAAAGACCGCTCCGCCGTCGATGTTTTCGAACCGGCGCAGCTGCGTACCCATGCCCTGGCCGTAAAAAATGTTGTCACCCAGGACGAGGGCAACGTTGTCATCGCCAATATGCTCTGCGCCCAGGATGAAGGCCTGCGCCAGGCCATCCGGGGAGGGCTGCTGCTTGTAGGTGATGGAAACGCCGAAACGCGATCCGTCCCCCAGCAGCCGTTCGAATTGGTCGGCGTCATGCGGGGTGGTGATAATCAGGATGTCCCGGATGCCGGCAAGGATCAGAGTGGATAGCGGGTAGTAGATCATCGGCTTGTCGTAGACCGGGACCAACTGCTTACTGACGCCCAGAGTGATGGGGTGAAGCCTGGAGCCGGTACCGCCGGCAAGTATTATTCCGCGCATGTCCCCCATCTTTCCGTTCGCTAACTGCCGCGGCAAATCCGGTACCCTTGGGAATTATGCAGCGACTTCTTGTTACCGGCGGTGCCGGGTTCATCGGTTCCAACTTCGTCCATTACGTACTTGATAACACCGATGACCATGTGACCGTTCTGGACAAGCTGACCTACGCAGGCAACCTGGAATCACTCCGCGGCCTTCCCGAGGACCGTTTCACCTTTGTCCAGGGTGATATAGCCGACGCCGGCCTGGTGGAGGGGCTCGTCGCCGCCACGGACGTGGTGGTCCACTACGCCGCCGAATCGCACAACGACAACTCACTGCATGACCCGCGCCCGTTCCTGGACACGAACATCATCGGCACCTACACCCTGATCGAGGCTGCCCGGAAGCACAACAAGCGCTTCCACCACATCTCCACCGACGAGGTGTACGGTGACCTGGAACTGGATGACCCCGAGCGGTTCACCGAGCAGACCCCGTACAACCCCTCCAGCCCGTACTCCTCAACGAAGGCAGGCTCTGACCTGCTGGTCCGGGCCTGGGTGCGGTCCTTCGGGCTGCAGGCGACCATCAGCAACTGCTCCAACAACTACGGCCCGTATCAGCACGTGGAAAAGTTCATCCCCCGGCAGATCACCAACGTGATCGACGGCGTCCGGCCCAAGCTCTACGGCAAGGGCGAAAACGTCCGTGACTGGATCCACGCCAACGACCACTCCTCGGCAGTGCTTGCCATCATCGCCAAGGGCAGGATCGGCGAAACCTACCTGATCGGCGCCGACGGCGAAAAGAACAACAAGGACGTCGTCGAACTGATCCTCAAGCACATGGGCCAGTCCCCGGACGCCTACGACCATGTGGTAGACCGGCCCGGACACGACCTGCGCTACGCCATCGACTCCACCAAGCTCCGCGATGAACTCGGCTGGGAACCCCGATTCTCCAACTTCGACGCAGGCATCGAAGACACCATTGCCTGGTACCGCGACAACGAGGACTGGTGGCGGCCGCAGAAAGCAGCCACCGAAGCCAAATACAAGGAACAGGGCCAGTAGTCCATGCCTTTGGAATTCTCGAAAAAGCTCGCTGCCCGCGAGACCCCTATCCCCGGCGTCGTTCTTTACGACCTCCCGGTGCACGGCGACAACCGGGGCTGGTTCAAGGAAAACTGGCAGCGCGAGAAGATGGTAGCCCTTGGGCTCCCGGATTTCCGCCCGGTCCAAAACAACATCTCGTTCAATGAGAAGGCAGGAACCACCCGCGGCATCCACGCCGAGCCGTGGGACAAGTTCATTTCCGTAGCGACCGGCAAAATCTTTGGCGCCTGGGTCGATCTTCGCCAAGGCCCGTCATTTGGCACTGTTTTTACTGCTGAACTGGACCCGAGCCAGGCTATTTTCATTCCGCGAGGCGTGGGTAACGCGTTCCAGACGCTTGAGGACAACACGGCTTACACCTACCTTGTGAACGACCACTGGTCAGCCGATGCCCAAAGCCAGTACACGTTTCTGAACCTTGCAGACGAGACGGTCGCGGTCCCCTGGCCCATCCCTTTGGGCCAGGCGGAACTGTCCGACAAGGATAAGGCGCATCCACGTCTGGCCGACGTCGTGCCGATGCCGCCGAAGAAGACCCTGGTTGTGGGCGCGAACGGGCAATTGGGCAAAGCCCTTCGGAACCTCTTCGAAGGAGACCCTTCGGTCGAGTTCGCCGGCCGCTCCGACTTCGATCTGGGCAGCCCGGATTCCTTCGCCGCCCGGAACTGGAAGAACTACTCCACCATCATCAATGCGGCCGCCTACACGGCGGTTGATGCTGCAGAATCCCCGCAGGGACGCGCCGAAGCCTGGTCCGTCAACGTTGCGGCTGTGTCCGCACTGGCCAGGACCGCCGTCGAGCATGACCTCACACTGGTCCATGTTTCCTCTGACTACGTTTTCGACGGCGCCCAGGTCCTCCACAGCGAGAACGAGCCCTTTACCCCGCTTGGCGTATACGGCCAGACGAAGGCCGCCGGTGACGCGATTGTCCAGGTGGTGCCCCGCCACTACATTGTCCGCACCAGCTGGGTCATCGGTGACGGGAACAACTTCGTACGTACCATGGCATCACTGGCTGGCCGAGGCATCGAGCCCTCCGTCGTCAACGATCAGATTGGCCGTCTCAGCTTCACGGAGGACATTGCCGCTGGCATCCGCCACCTGATTGATTCCGGTGCGGAGTATGGGACTTACAACCTCAGCAGTGACGGCGAGCCGCAATCCTGGGCTGACCTCGCGGCCGACGTGTACGAATTGTCCGGCAAGGAGCGGGCCGCTGTGACCGGCGTCAGCACTGCCGAATATTTCAAGGGCAAGGAAGCAGCGCCGCGCCCCCTCAACAGCGTGCTGGACCTGACCAAGATCAAGGCAGCCGGGTACCAGCCGCCCCTGTCGAGCACCCGCCTGGAGTCCTACATCAAGAATGGACTGATCAAACAGTGACCGTGCCCGCCCGCACCCCCGACACACTCGTCATCATGCCCGCGTGGAACGAGTCCGAAGCCATCGGAAATACCATCCGGGAAGTCTTCGAATTCGGTCCCCCCTGCGATGTCCTGGTCGTCGATGACGGCTCCCGCGACAATACAGCCCAGGTTGCCCGGGCGGCAGGGGCTACTGTCCTGCAACTCCCGTTCAACATGGGCGTGGGCGGCGCAATGCGGACCGGCTTCAAGTATGCGAAAAGCCACGGCTACAGCCAGGTCATCCAGGTCGACGCGGACGGCCAGCATGATCCCCGCGATATCAAGGCCGTGCTCGACGGTCTCCAGCATGCCGACATCGCCATCGGGGCCCGGTTCGCCGACAAAGGCAACTACACGGTACGCGGCCCGCGTAAATGGGCCATGAAGGTACTGGCGTGGACGATCTCCCGGGTGGCCGGTACGACGCTGACGGACGTTACCTCCGGGTTCCGGGCAGCAAACGTGAAAGCGATCCGCCAATACGTTGACCACTATCCGGCGGAGTATCTTGGCGACACCATCGATTCGCTGGTGGTTGCGATCCGCTCCGGATGTACCGTCAGGCAAGTCGCGGTTTCGATGCGTGCCCGCCAGGGCGGCACGCCAAGCCACGACCCGGTAAAGGCCGCCATATACCTCGGACGCTCAGGAATGGCCTTGCTGTTTGCCCTGACGCGGAAGAAAACCGAGCCATCCACTAACTAGGATTCCAATATGTCGCTCCTTATGGGCTCCATCGTCGTCGTGGCGATCCTCTTCTTTGTCTTCGAGATGCTCCGCCGGCAGAAACTTCGGGAGAAGTATGCCGTTCTGTGGATCGTCATCGGCATAGGCACCCTCCTCCTTTCCGCTTTTCCGTCACTCCTCGAAAAAGCCAGCGGGCTCATCGGCATCCAAGTGCCGGCGAACCTTCTGTTCATCATGACGCTCATTCTGCTGGTGGGCGTGTGCCTCCACCTCTCCCGGGAGCAGTCCCAGGCTGAAGACGAGGTAAGGATCCTCTGCGAGGAAGTGGCTTTGCTCCGGGCAGAACTGGCTGATGTCCGGAACCAGATTGAAGTGGGGCGCGGCCCCGTCAACGGTTCGGAGCCGCACCAGCAATAGCTCCCTCCTGGGCGGCACAGCAGAAGGCCGCACAACTAAAGAAGCGCAAACAAGAAAAGGGACGCCCGGCTGAACTGGTCCCCTAAAGCTGGACTCGTTAATATGCGGGTCCTACTTTAGCGGCCATAGATCGGACCTTCGACAGAAGTCCCCGTCCTAATATCGGACGGGGACTTCTGTCGTTGTACTACGGTGCAAATCTCGAATCCGCTCAACGATTTCAGCGGATTCAATATTGCGCCCCGCCGGCGGGACGCCCGCAAACTGAAACCGCCTCGAACTAGGGAACTCCTTACGACGAAGCGTCTGAGGAGCTTCTCCTTCCAGGGTGCCCGCAGAGGATCCCTTCCGTGTTGACCAATCTGATGTAGAACTAGTCCGCTGACTGTGAATGCTTCGGAATGACGGGTGACGAGTTAGGCTCGCGCTATGAAGCCTCGGGGTGTGGCCGCGCTAGCCATTGGTGCTCTGGTCATCGCGTTAGCTCTTGCCGCCCTAATCGTATTCATGCCTGGTCTCAATCGAGCATGTCCAGCAATTGGATACGCATATGTGGGCGATGTGGAGTTGGCCTTTTCTGGGGAGCCAGAGTCAGCAGCGGCTTGCTTCGAGGAGGGCTGCACGCCCGAAGCTGTGACGCCACGTGATGGAAAGTGGCTGGTGCCCCAGTCGCCGCCGTACCTGGTCACCCCCACAAGCGTCACTACGATTTATGTCGAGGCCGTGGCACCTTCCGGTCACCGCGTCGCACGAACCCAGCCGATAGAAAGTGAATCAACCGGGGAGCGCCCCTACGGACCCCATTGCCCCGGACCCTCCAAGTTCAGGCCTGTCCAAGTGCTCCTTGACTGAAAGCAGCCCTCGGTGAGGCAAGCCAGACCGGGGCGTTGCGTCAGCGCAAGCTCGGATGCATGACTATGTCGTTACCGATCTGAAGGACTCCGTAGAGGTTTGCCTAAGAGGGATCTATGCCGCAAGCATCTGAGCACGGTACTGTACCGGGCTCAAGCCCTTGAGCTTGGTGGAAATTCTTTCGGTGTTGTACCAACGCATGTACTCGTGCAGCGCTGATGCGAGTGCATCGGTGTTGAGGAACCGGACGCGGTGGAAGAACTCTTCCTTTAGGTGCCCAAAGAAGTTCTCCATGACGGCGTTGTCGTAGCAGTTGGCTTTGCGGGACATCGATTGGACCGCGCCGGCGTCCACCAAAAGTGTGCGCCAGGAGTTGTGCTGATATTGGAATCCCTGGTCGGAATGCACGAGGGGCTTCTGCCCGTCTTCCAGCGTGGCCAGCGCGCCGCGCAGCGAAGCATTGGCAAGCTCCAGATTGGGCGAGGTCCCAATTGTGTAGGAGATGATCTGCCGGTCGAATAGGTCCATGATCGGTGAGAGGTAGAGCTTCCGGTCACCGACGCTGAACTCGGTCACATCGGTCACCCATTTCTGATTTGGGGCATCCGCTACGAACTGGCGTTTCAGCAGGTTCGGGGCCACGATGCCCTGTTCGCCCTGGTAGGAGTTGTACCGCTTCCTGCTTCGGACCTTGCAGACCAGCCGCAGGGAACGCATCAGCTTCAGGACGGTCTTCTTGGCAACCGTCCACCCTTGCTTGAGCAGCTCAATGTGGATCCGGCGGTGCCCGTACCGGCCGTGGTTCTTCTCGAAGGTCTCTGTGACCGCGGCCTTCAGGGACGCCCGTGGATCCGGGCCTTGAAGGCGGGACTGGTGATAGAAGAACGTGGACCGGGCTAACCCGGCCACGTTTAGGAGAATTTCCAACCGGTGCTCAGCCTTGAGAGCGATGACAGCGCGAACCTTTAGCGCTGTTCCCCGTCCCTCAAGGCGTTTACTTTTCCCAGAAAGGCAACCTCTGCACGCAGGCGTTCGTTCTCACGCCGCAGCCGCTGCAGCTCCGGTTCCTGCTGCGCGGAGGCGTCTGGGTTCTTCCTCGGCCGGCCTTTAGGTTTCGGACGCAGGCCTTCCTCGCCTTCAGCCCGATACTGTCCCGCCCACACGGTGATCAGGTGTGGCGACGATAGCTCGAGCTCCCTCGCGAGAGCCACGCGGTTCTCGCCCGAGATATATCGCTGCACGGCATTGAGCTTGAACTCGAACGAATAGAGCCGTTTCACTGGTTTGGTCACAAGAGCAGTATCTCCACGAACGCGCCATCTGTCGTACAAGCGGAGGACTGCCTTCGTACCCACCCCGAGCTTTGTTGCTACAGCTCTGGTTCCCCAACCGCGCTCAAACAGGGCCACCGCGGCCTCGCGCTGCTCTTCGGATAACGAACTGCCCTTTAACATGAAACTGCTCCCCGGAAGTCAGAACTGAATTTTCAGTCCAACTTTCGGGGAGCAGTTCAGGCCGGGCGTCCCTTTTCTTTGCAGCCTCTAGCTCACAATGTGCTTGGCGAGGCGGGGCAGCGAATCGAACTTGCCCTTTTGGACCGACTTCAGGATCAGGGAAGCGGCGTTCAGCCGGGATGTCGTGTGGAAACTTGCGGCCCGCGCGGCTCCCTTCCAGCCCAGCTTGCCGAAACGCTCGGCCTGTTGCTGGAAGAAGCGCCGCTCCTCGTCAAAACGCCTGCCGTCCAATGCACGCACCGATGAATCAGATGCAGAATGCCGGCGGTACAGGAATGTCAGGACGGGATCCACGATCATGGAGCCGTGCTCGGCAGCGATATCCAGCAGGAGTGCGAGGTCCTGGACCACGTCCAGGCCTTCGGTGAACCCGATGCGCTTCACCGTCTCCGAACGCCACGCCAGCGAGGGGAAGTAAGCCCAGTCCGCGCGGACGAGGCTAGTTGCCATTACCTCCCCCTTCAGTTCGATGCGCTCACTGGTCTTCGGGGCGTAGACCTTCTTCACTGCATCCACCAGGGGGGTGCAGGCAATACCCTGTTCGTCGATCACCTGGACACCCGGCTGGACGACGTCTGCCTTGGGGTATTCCTCAAAAGCGCTGACCACAACGTCCAGATAGTTGGGGAGCATGATGTCGTCGGCACCCATGATGACCACATAGGGTGCTTCGACCAGGGTCAGTGCCTTGCGGTAGTTACCGTTGGCACCGAGATTCTGCTCGTTCTTCATGTACGTGACGCGGGGGTCCGTGATGGTTGAAAACCAGCGTTCGGGTTCTGGATCGGGGTACCCGTCGTCGATGACAACAAGCCGCCAGTCCTGGTTCTCCTGATTCATCACGCTGCGGGCGGCGAGCTTCATTTGATGGACATCGCCGTAGTACGGCAACATTACGTCAACGGTCATGGACCTGAGGTTCCTTCCGTGGTTTCCGCTCGAAGAGCTCGGCGGCTGCGTCCCCTCGAGTATAGTTGACCGGCACCCGCGTCCTTCCCGGCAGGCGCAGCTTGCTAGACTGCTTGGGACCTGCCCGCCCCGCTGGCACCGCCCGGAGGCACGAGGAGAAACTTATGGAGCCCGCATCCGCCCCAAAGCCGCGCGTCAGCGTGTGCATGGCGGCATATAATGGCGCCCGCCACATCAAGGAACAAATCGACTCAATCCTGGCGGAAATCGGACCCCGCGACGAGTTGATTGTCGTCAACGACTGTTCCACCGACGAAACGCCGGCCATTGTGGCCGGAATGAACGACCCGCGGATCCGGCTGATCCAGGCCGAGCGGAACAACGGCTACGTGCGTACGTTCGAGTGGGCCCTCACTGAGGCCCGCGGCGAGTTCGTCTTCCTTTCGGACCAGGACGACGTGTGGCTTCCGGGCCGGGTGGAGCGCATGATCTCGGCCATGGACGGCAAGGACATGGTGGTCAGCAACTGCAAACACTTCGATGGGCCACTGGGACCATTCCATGAGATCCGCCTGCGGCCCGAAGATTCGTCGCACACCGTCCGCAACATCCTCGGCATCGTGATCGGGTACCGGCTTCATTGGGGATGCGCCATGGCAGTGCGGCACAGGCTCCTCCAGCAGGTACTGCCTTTCCCGCCGTACATGAAAGAGTCCCACGATCAATGGCTGGCCACAGTAGGCAACGTTAACCGCACCATCGTTTACCTGGAAGAAGACACCATCCTGCATCGTTTACACGGTGAAAACCTGACCCCACACGGCATCCGCTCCGCGTCCAAGATCCTGAAGGCGCGGATGGTTTTCCTCCGCAACGTCTATGAGGCGGTCCGGCGCGCCTGGCGGGCAAGGGCAGCGTGATGGCGCCTGAAGAGTTTGCAGCAACCCAGCCGTCCCGGGACGTGTGCGGAGTCGTTTCGGCGTTCAACCCCGGCCCGGAAAACGTGGCCAACGTCACCTGGCTCCTGCGCTTTGTTGAGCACGTGGTGGTGGTCGACGACGGTTCACCCAACGACGTCTCGCAGGCGTTGGAAGAGATGGAGCGGGCGGGTGCTGTTGTCATCAGGCTCGGCACCAATTCCGGGATTGCCCGCGCACTGAACGTCGGCATCAAGGAAGCCATTTCCCGCTGGAATCCTGAATGGGTTGTGACCATGGACCAGGACTCGCGTTTCACCGGCGACTATGTGGCTTCGGCATTGGCTACGGCCTGTAACTCCCATGAACCGGAAACGGTAGGGATGGTCTGCGCTGAATCACACAACAACATCCCCCTGCCAACCTGGGGCAGCCAGGACGAACCCCAGATTTTCGATCCGATGACCAGCGGCACCCTGGTGCGCAGCAGCTCGTTCAAGGCCATAGGTTTTTTCGACGAGGGCTTCTTCATTGACTGCGTGGATTCAGAATTCAATGCCCGGCTCCGGGAGCGTGGACTGCGCGCCCTGGCTGGGAAGGGCTGCAACCTGGAGCACAGCCTGGGCAATGCGCGCCCAATGAAGATCCTTGGCTGGCATGCGCGGGTGGGCTCCAAAAAACTCTACGTCTACTACCACGCACCGTTCCGCGTGTACTACATCACACGCAACTCATTGATCCTCGCCCGCCGTTATGCCCTGAAACAGCCGACGTGGGTCCTCCGCCGGATCTACATGGAGATCCAGAGCCATGTTGTCAGGTTCGGATTTGGGCCCAACCGGAAAAAGCACCTCGTCGCCGCGCTGGCGGGCGTTCGCGATGCTCTCCGCCAGAGGATGGGCAAGATCGACGACTCCCTCGCGGCCCGGCTGCGGTAGCAAAATTCCACTATTCAGCAGTGCCCTGGCCCGGCCGAGACCGAAAGACCAGTCATGACCACCACTTCAGGAAAAATCTTCGTCCTCTACCACAAGGGCTTAAGGACCGGAGGCCCCGAAGCCCTTCACCAGCTCGTCGATATGCTCCGGGAGCTTGGGCAGGACGCCTACCTGGTTCCGCATCCCCACACGGCCCACAATTCGCGGGTGGAGCAGTACAGCGTCTACAACGCTCCCGAGGCTCCTGAAATCGTGGACGCGCCGGAAAACGTTGTTGTCTTCCCCGAAACCTACATCTATGAAATGCCGAAAGTTAAGCTCGCACGGCGCATGTGCTGGTGGCTGAGCATCGACAACTCGCTCACGTTCATGGCGGAGAGGATGTGGCAGCGCAACACCTCCGGGCTGGTGGAAAAGGCGAAAGAAGGCGCTGTTCCCTACGCGCGGATGTGGAAGAACAGGGTGAACCCCGGCATGCTCCGGAAGGACCGGGATGTGGTCCACCTGGTCCAGTCGTCGTACGCCTGGGCCTTCATTGCCACCCGCCTGGACGTCGTGCCCTCGTTGCTTTCGGACTACACGCCAAACGCTGAGTTCCAGGGCACGCCCGAGTCGCCGCGCAACCGGCAGCTGGTCACCTACAACCCGGCCAAGGGCGGACACCTTATTGAGGCCGTGAAGGCGAAGTGCCCACCGTCCATCGAGTGGCGCCCCATCGCGGGGATGACCAGGTCCGAGGTTGTAGCAACACTGCAGGGATGCGGTATCTACCTGGATCTGGGACACCACCCGGGCAAGGACCGGATGCCCCGCGAGGCAGCCCTGTCCGGTGCACTCACCGTGGTGGCCCGCAGGGGTTCGGGGGCCTTCTATGCGGATGTTCCTGTTCCCTGGGAACACAAGATCACTCCTGGCCGAGACGAAGTGCCGACAGCTGCAGCCATGCTTCCCCAACTCATCGACAACTTTGACTCGGAGGTGGCAAAGCAGGACACCTACCGGACGGGCATCCTCAACGAGCGCTCCAGGTTCAAGAGCGAAGTGGAAGACGTTTTTGTGCGGGGCCGGCTTGGCAAGGACGCGTATGACTACCTGTAGTGCGTGCCCCGGGCCAGGGGGACAGGAATGATCAAAAGGATCGCAGCGTTCGCCGGGCTGCCGCTGCTGGGTTCGCTGGCGTCGTTCATCCTTCTGCCGATCATTGCGCACGTCGGCGGAACGCCGGCCTGGAATTCCCTGGCGGTGGGCCAGGCGGTTGGGTCTATTGCCGCCATTGTCATAGCACTGGGATGGCCGCTCACGGGACCGGCCGCCGTGGCATCTGCACCGGAAGAGCACGTACGACGGCGGCATTACGCCGTCAGCTTTGTCACCCGTTCTTTCATGTTCGTTTGCACCGTGCCCCTCATGGCGGTCGCCCTGATGTTCACGAGCGGCAGCAACCAGTTCTGGGTGGCCTTCCTGATGGCGTGCGCCCAAGGTGCCGCAGGCCTGACTCCGGCCTGGTACTGCATCGCAACCGGACATGCGGGCCGGATCGCAAAGTATGACGTCGTGCCCCGGATGGTCGCGACCCTTGGTGTAATTCCGCTCCTGTTTGCAACGGGGCAGATGTACATCTACCCGCTCGCCTTGCTGGTGCTTGGCCTCGCCGGAACCCTGTGGTTCAACGAAGACCATTCCAACCGCGAGGATTTCAAAGGACTCACTCCGCCCATCGTGCTGAAAGAAATCTGGGGACTTCGGGCCGGCGCAGGTATTACCGTCGCCGCCGGGGCCTACGCCTCCACGCCTGTGCTGGTGGTGCAGTTTGCGGCTTCAGCTGCCGGGCTGGCTGCCTTCGTCTCTGCCGAGAAGTTCTACCGCATCGGACAGCTTGCCACCGCAGCGCTGGGCAACAGCCTCCAGGGCTGGGTCAGCGAGTTCGGTGCTGACCACCGGCACCGCAGGAAGTTCTCGCTTATGGCGCTTACCGGCCTGGGCCTTACCGGCTGGCTGATCCTGGCACTGCTTGGGCCGTGGACCAGCGAGCGGTTGTTTGGGGCAGAACGGGCCGCCGACTTCTGGACGTGTTTCTGGTTTGGCCTGTCATTCCTGCTTGTCTGCGTGACAACATCCACCGGCGCCCATTGGCTGGTGCCGGCAAAGCGGATGCGCGTTGTATTCTCCAGCACTATCACCGGCGCCGTGGTGGGCCTGCCCGCCATGATCATCCTTTCCGGCCTGATGGGCGGCCCGGGCGGCGCCCTTGGCCTGGCGATCGGCGAAATAGCGGTCACAGCCATACAGCTGCGTGCGGTCCTGCAACTCCTCCGGGACAAGGCGCAGGAGGACAGGACCGAGGAAGTACCTTCGTGAGCTGGATCGGTATCCTTCCCGCGGTGGTAGTAACCATCCTTCTGTTCTATATCCCCGGTGCTGTAGTGGCGGCATGCCTGAAATTCCGGCTGGGCGGCATCCTCGGCCTTGCACCGCTTCTGTCGACGGCGGCTGCCGGACTTGCGGGAGTACTCGCCGGGATACTCGGCATCCCGTGGAGCGTCCTGCCGTTTGCCGCGGTGACGGCCCTGCTTGCCGGCGCCGCCCTGCTGGTCACACGAGGTCTTCGCCGGCGGATGGCGGGCGCGCCTCCCCGGCGGCAGTGGTTGCCTTTCGCTGCCATGGCCCTTGCCACTGTCCCTATCACCTGGCGCTTCATCCAACTGGTCGGCTCACCCGAGCACCCGTCCCAGGTCTTCGACAACGTCTTCCATCTGAACGCCATCCGGTACATCCTGGACACCGGCAACGCTTCGTCCCTGAATCTCGCGTCGCTTCAAGGGGTCTCCGGCTTCGATGCCGTGTACCCTGCCGCGTGGCATTCGTTCGCGGCGCTCCTGGTCCAGCTGGCCGCCGTCGACATCCCTACGTCGCAGAACGTGCTCAACCTGGTCCTTTCGGCCATCCTCTGGCCGGCGTCGTGCCTGTTCCTGGTGGCTAAGACCATCTCGCGCCGGCCAGCCGCCCTCGTGGTGGCGGCAGTGATCGCAGCGGCCCAGGTCGCTTTCCCGTTCCTCATGATCGTCTGGGGTCCGTTGTTTCCGTATGCGCTGGCACTGAGCATGATGCCGGCGGTCATAGCCTGCCTCGCGGCAGTTGCCCGGCTTGGCCGTACGCGGACAGACCCGCTGCGCAGCTGGGTCTCGGCACTGTTCCTCGCGCTGGCCGGACTTGCCTTTGCACACACCAGTTCGATCAACACGACCATCGCCGTGAGTTTTCCGATTCTCGGGCTGCTTTGGTGGCACCTGGCGAGAAACACCAAGTTCCAGGCCAGCGTCCTGCGGGCGTGGCTCTTCATCGGCGGAACCCTGCTCACCCTTGTGGTGGCAGCCGCTTTCTGGTTGAAATTGCGCCCTGCCCCCTACGACAACTGGGGTCCGACGGTGAAGCCGGGGGCCGCCGTCGGGGAAATCCTGACTGTAAGCCCCATGCAATCGGCCATACCGGCGGTGGTCGTTGCCATTCTCTCGGTTGCCGGTTTGCTCACAGTCTTCCAAACCCGAAGATTGCGTTGGCTGGCAGCCTGTTACGGCGTCGTTGGTGCGCTGTACGTGGTGGCCGCTTCGTTTCCCAAAGGTGCACTGCGCGATGCCCTCATCGGCACCTGGTACCAGGACACCTACCGGCTTGCTGCCCTGCTGCCGCTGTTCGCAACCCCGCTTGCAGTTGTGGGCGGCCTGCGTCTCTGGGATTCCTGGCGGAACTCCACTGCTGCCCACCGCCTGCACGGCGCGCTGGAGCGGCGGTTGCGCTGGCCGGCTAACCGGGGAGCGGTTGCCGGGGCCGTACTCGCTACCGGTGTCTTCGCAGTGCTGGCGACATTCGCCGGCCCGGTCACGCACTATATTGGCGGCGCCTCCACTGTTTACCGGTTCGACGCGGCCTCAGAGCTGCTGACCCCGGATGAGGTCGCGCTGTTAAAGCGTCTCCCACATCATGTTCCTGCCGATGCGGTGGTGGCCGACAATCCGTGGAACGGCAGCTCCCTTGCCTACGCCTACACCGGCCGGCGGGTCTTGACCGCCCACCTGTTCGCGGAAAAGGACCAGGACGCAATCCTGATTGATGAACACCTGAAGGACACAGCGGATAATGCCCGGATGTGCGAAGCATTGAAAAGCAAGAACGTACGGTACGTGTTGGACTTCGGGAGCCGATACCTGCTGAATCTCCCCGGATCCCGGGAGTATCCAGGCGTCACCGACATCGGGGATGCTCCCGGCTTCACCATGGTCGACTCACAAGGATTCTCTGCCCGGCTGTACGAAATTACGGCGTGCGCATGACAAACCCCGTGCACCATCCAACGTTGGCCTGCCTCAACTTCCGTGGCACGGGCACTAGGCTGAAAGGGTGATTCCCGTTTCTCTCCGAGCAAAAATAAAGGCTGCCGCCTTGTTGTCGGGGCTCCTGTCCCTGTCTGCGTGTGCCACCACTCCCCCGGGCACTGTCCAGGGTGCCCTTACCGGAATCGGCAGCAACGCTGCCCAGGGCGCAGTCAGCGCATGGGGCCTGGCATGGGGCAGTGCTGTTAAGGGCACCTCGGTGAGCTATTCCCCCGACGGTTCCGCAGCCGGGCTCAAAGCCCTCCAGGACGGACAGGCACATTTCGCGGTAGGTTCCGCGCCGCTTACCCCGCAGGAAGCCATAGCTGTTCGCGGCATGTGCGCGCCTGGCGGTGCCATATCGGTGGCGGCGGGGGTTTTGCCTGTAGGCGTAGCCATCAAAATCAAGGGCGTCAATGACGTGGTGCTGGACGCCCCCATCCTTGCCGCCATCCTGCAGGGTGAGATCACGCGCTGGAACGATCCCCGAATCCTTGGCCTGAATGCCGGAACGGACCTCCCTGACCTTGAAATCACGGTCATTGCGCCGGAAGGTCCTTCGGATACGGTACGTCCGGTGAATGGCTACCTCACCCGGGAGGCAGGTGTTGCGTGGGAGCCGGATTCCCAGGACAGTTGGCCGTCCACGGTTATAGGGCAGGTATCGTCGCCGCCACTGGACCTCGCAGACAAACTGGATGACACCAACGGCGGGATTTCCATCCTCGACGGAAGCATCATCGGCAACCGCTTCACAGCAGCGCAACTCGTCTTTGACGGCAAGCCGAGGCGGCTCCAGGCGTCCTCCGTCGTCGACGCCGTCACTACCGGGGATGTGGGCTCGTCCCCGCACGGCGTGGTGCAGGAATTGGACGGGGCCTCCGGCTACGCGTTGGGCACCGTGATCTATATACATATGTGCCGGGAATACTCCGAGCCCGCCTTGACGCGCTTGAGCCGGTCCCTGGGCCAGAGCCTCCTGAGCGAAGACGCGCAGAAGAACGCCAACGCCTTCGCCTTTGTCATGTCACCCAGCAAGACAGCAGTAAGCGAAGCCCGTGCATTGATCGGCACCAACGGAGACGGACAATGACCCTTTTCTTCAACAACGTCCGACGCGGACTTCCACGTCCCTTGCCGACGTTCGGGCTCCTGGCCACAATCTTTGCCCTGTTGTTCGGGCTGTGGGCGGTTGCCACCCCGCTTATGGGGTCGCCCGATGAACCCGCGCACACGATCAAGGCCGCCGCGGTCGTGCGGGGCCAGGTCGTGGTGGAAGAAGGTACTTCCTTCGGTCACGGCGTCCATGTCCGGGTCCCTAACTACATCGCCAGCCTTCATGCCCAAAGCTGCTATAAATTCAACCGGGCACAAGCAGCCGATTGCGCAGCGCCGGTCTATGCGGACGACACTTTCACGAATATCGGCGTAACCTCCGCCGGCTCCTACAATCCGATGTACTACTGGGTGGTTGGGCTTCCCACTCTGTTCATGTCCGGTGCCCCCGCGATCTATGCCATGAGGCTCGTCAGCGCGGCGCTCTGTGCTTTGTTCTTTGCCGCCGGGTTCACCGCCCTGACAGAACTGCGGCGCCCCAAATATCCCGTCCTTGTCGCGGCCCTCACCATGACTCCGATGATCCTGTTCCTTGGAGGAGGCATCAACCCGAATTCCCTCGAAATCGCAGCCACCATGGCAGCCTTTGCCGGTTTCGTTGTGGTGCTGGACAACTGGCGCAACACAAGACTTGTCCTGCCTGCGCTTGCAACTGTCGTGGCCGCAACGGTGGTACTGGCAAACGCACGGCAGATTTCCCTTGTATGGCTGCTGTGTGCCCTGATCGTCGGCGTCTGTTCGTTCCGGCTGCGCCGCACGCGCGCCGTTTTCACCGACAGACGTGTGTTGACCGCCGTCGCGGTGGCCGTCCCGGGCGCTTTGCTGGGATTCCTTTGGATGTACGTTGCAGCCAACGGGCCGGCGAATGTAGGCGTGGCACCTGAGGGAATCGCGAATCCGCACCCCGATGCCCCGCTCTACCGCGGCTTCATGATCATGCTTGACCGGACCTACGATTTCTTCCCGCAGTACATAGGCACCATGGGATGGCTGGACACCCCGGCACCGGAACTGGTGACGCTTGTCTGGGGCGGTCTGATGGTCGCAGCGTTAATTGTCCCCTTCTGCGTCCGCCCCCTCCGCAATTGGACGGGCTACTGGGTGGCCCTGGCCATGCTCTACCTGGTCCCTGCGCTGCTGCAAACGGCCCTGTGGCGCGGCATGGGATTCATCTGGCAGGGCCGGTATACGCTGCCGCTCGTCGTCGTGCTGTTCGTCAGTGTTGGCCTGGGGCTCCGGAAGCTTCGATTCCCGACCTCCCCGGTTGCAGTGCATATTTCGCGGGTGTTGTTCTGGCTGGTTGTTTTTTGCCACACCCTGACGTTCGTTTACGTCCTCCGCCGGTATGTGGTGGGAATCAGTGAGATTGCCAACTGGCAAACGCTCTTCTCTTCACCGGACTGGCAGCCGCCCCTCGGGTGGTTCACGTTGACGGCGGCCTACCTGCTGGTCACGGCTGCCGGAGTTCTGCTCCTGTTCCGGTACCTCCACCCGGGCCAGCCGCTGATTACCCGGGCCGGTTCACTCTACCGGCGCTCCCCAATGAACGGAGGGGGCCGGAAGGTGGGGCAGGAGGGACAACCCGTGTTGGCCGCCCACACCGTCGATCAAATTACTATCGAACCACAAGTAGAAAAAGTCCACGAACGACGCTGAAGAGAGGCAAGGCCCAGTCCGTAAGGTGCAATTCCTGAGAGGAATGCAGCGTTACGGGGTTTCGTTGCCGATATGCGGAGATTCGAGTGAAGGAGAGAGCGCTGGGGAACTGGCTGCACAGGCACCGGGAGAAACACCAGGACGCCCCGGCGGCTGCCGCAGTGGACAGGGGCCCTGTGTCGTGGGACGGGCACCAGAAGGCGCTGGCCGAGAACGCCGGACTGAAGGCCGAGGTCGGGTTCCCGGGAAAAGTCCGCGCCTTCTTTGCCGTGAAGCACAAGTAGAGGATTTCTAGGAATTCATAGAAGTGGAGAAGGCCAACCATTCTATGGTGTGGCTGTGCCGGGTGTTGAAGGTCTCCCGGGACTCGTATTACCGGTAGCGCCACCCCTCGGCCCCGTCACTGCGCACGGTCCGGCATCAGATACTTGTCACGAGGTCACCGAACTTTTCCTGCAGGAGTGCGGCCGGGCCCTGCCCTAAAAACTTGACGACCGCATCCTGACCGCATGGGGATCAGAGGGAACTGCAGCGGGTCAAGGAGATCGACCAAGAAACAAAAGCGGCCGCCTCAACCCCTGCAGGGAAGCATCCTTGTCTTGCTTAGGGCGTTCCTGAGACAGCGCACATATCGGCTATGGCGCGCCGGAAGGTGAAACCGGGACCGACGGACCTGCCTTACGCGGTCGTTGAAGGATCCCTGACAATGTCGGGCTCTTCTGGTACGCGCTGGAAGATCCAGTGGCGGTAGAGGAAGTAATTCCACGCCGTTGTGAGGAGCGTAGCCGTGGTCTTGCCAATAATGTAGGACCAACCCAAGGCGTCAAAGCCTGTAACGATGATGTCGCTGACAACGATGTTGACGACGACCAGCAACAGGTACTTGGCTGCGCTGACGCTGCCCTTATTGGTCGCCTGGAAGGTGAACAAACGCTGCAGGAGGAAATTGAATACCAGGCTGATGACGAAAGCTATGGGAGTAGCCAGCCATAGTGGGACATCAAACAGTTCGTGCATGAGGGCAAGCAGGCCCAGATCAAGGGCGAAGGACAGGCCGCCGACAAACAGGAACCTGACAACGGGATGCTTGTAGAGGGTGACGATCAGTCCCCGCCTGAGAGGGGATTCTTGGCTCGTTTTGTCAGACGATGACGACGCACCGGATGCGGAACTTCGCATTGCGGGATGATCCTCTCAAGTGTGCGGAGTGTTTCAGGCTCTAACGGCACACCTCCAAGTATGGTTAAACCTACCATGCCATTTTTCACCAACCAGTCCCGCCCCTCCAAGCTCGATCGGTCCAAGGTACCTCGCAAAAAGCCGTCGCCTTTCAAGATTCTCTTCGTCAGCTGGCTGCTGTTTGGCTGTGTTGGAAGCCTGTGGAGTTTCGCCTCTCCGTTGATGTCAGTCCCGGACGAACCGGCGCACACCATCAAAGCTGCTGCCGTTGCCAGGGGACAGTTCAGCGGGGCGAGCACCGGGGTCCAAGGGGCTCAGCTTGAAGTCAATGTGCCTGGTTATATTGCCCATTTGCATGACTACAAGTGCTTCGCCCAGAATTCCAGTATCACCCCTGCCTGCACGCCTCCCATTGATGCACGTGACCGCGGTTGGATCCCTGCCAACACCTCCGCAGGCAATTACAACCCGGTGTACTACGGCATAGTGGGACTGGGAAGCCGCGGCCTCAGCGGTGAACCGGCACTTTATGCAATGCGGCTTATCAGCGCATGGCTGGTTGCATTTTTCCTCGGGGCGATAATTGGCGCGGCATCGTCGCTGCGCCACTACCATCGACCCGTCATCGCCAGTGCGATCGCTTTGACCCCTGCCGTTTTCTTCTTATCCGGTTCCATAAATCCAAATGGCCTTGAGATTGCCGCAGCGGGGGCCGTCTTCATGAGCCTGTGTGCCATATTCGAACGGACCGCGTCTGGGATGCCCATTGGCAGGCTGCTCCTTGTCATTGCAGCACTCTCCGGCAGCCTGCTGGCCCATACCCGCCCGCTTTCCCTGCTTTGGCTCGCGATCGCCGCCGTGTCCGCTATTCTCTGCTTTGGAATCAAGACGTTCACCCGGACCCTTGCAGTACGTGGCTTCCAACTGGCCGTTCTCGCTGTCGGCCTGTCCAGTCTCTTTGCTCTGTTGTGGGTCCTATCCGCAAAGAGCTTTGACAGCCTTCTCGCTGGTGCTCCCATGCCGGCAGACGAAGCCGCCGTTGCCATGCTAAACAAGACCGTGTTCTTCATGGTTGAGTACGTTGGGGTTCTCGGGTGGATTGACACCCTCCCCCCGCCTGCTGCCCTTTACGCGTGGGTGCTCGGGTTCGGGGCAATGCTATTTCTGGCCTACACTGCGCGCCCTGTCCGGGGGCGTTGGGTTATGGCCTTGCTGACTTTGACCGTCATCATGGTACCTCTGGCCCTGCAGGCCAGTTCCAGTGAGAAGCTGGGATGGATCTGGCAAGGCCGTTACACTCTGGCGATGGTTGTCACGCTGATCCTGGCGGCCGGCGTTACTATCCGCTTCCGCCCCTTCAAAGTCACGCCGTGGACGAGATCCATGATCCGCTGGGGTCTGGTGCTCGGGGCTTTGGCCCACGTCTACGTCTTTCTGGAAGGCCTGCGGCGCTACACCATTGGGATCCAGGCCCACGTCAACTGGACGGAAATGTTCCAGCCGGCGTGGCAGCCGCCGGGCACCTGGCAGATGCTCGCCGTCGCATACGTCCTGACGCTGGCAGTCAGCGGTACTTTCCTGTACGGTCTGTTGACCGCAGCGCCAGCCCGGCAGACGACGTCGGCATTGCCGGCAAGGCCCGCCGAGCCGGCTGTGGAGCGGCATACTGCCTAAGTCAGCTGGACGTCGCAGCTCAGCTGGAAGTCGCAGCGCTCCTGGCGGCGGGGCCACCAACGTGGTCCTGCCCCGGGGCAGCTGCTTGGAAGGTCCTGCGCCAGGAGTCCATTGAGACCAGTTCCGGCAGGGCGGTTTTATAGGCCTCAGCGAGGTCGTCCCACTCTTTGTACAGCCGGGCATGCTGGCTTGCCGACTGCTTGAGCATCTCCCTGAGCTTCCGGGGGTCACGCTTATACCAGGACGCCGCGGTTCCCTCGGCATTGGACACAACCACGGAGTCGTAGTGCGCGATCCGGAACCAGCGGTTATCAATATGGGCAAGGTACGCCTGGGGGCGTTCCAGGGATTCCCGTGTCGGCCGCTTCAGTAGTTGCCGGGCCACGGTGGTGACTCCCCACTGGACCATATCCTTCTTAGCCGGCATTTGGATGTCCACCGAGGTGGACAGCCCGGCACCCAGTGCCGGAGGGGGAAATTCGTCCACGTCCTCCAGCATCTGCGCATCCGAGTAAGCGCCGCGGCGGGCCAGGATCTCGGCAAGCTTGCCGTGCAGTGAGGGATGGAGGTGCCCGGGGCCTGCCAGCAGGTCTGCCCTGGCGCTCAAGCGGTTATGGACCGTGAAGTACTGGAGGGATACGAGGTGCTTGACGTCTTCCTGGAAGGACTCACGAAGAACGTTGCCACCCTTTGGGTGGGGGCTGTGCAGCAGTGCGGTGATGAGCCTGTTGCGGTTGTGGAAGTATGCCTGCCATCCGACAAGATCGTCTTTGTCGATCCAGGAGATATGCCAGAGCGCCGCACCGGGCAGGGACACAGTCCGGAATCCCGCGGCTCGTGCACGCAGGCCATATTCTGAATCGTCCCACTTGATGAACAGCGGGAGGGGCAGTCCAACCTGCCGGATGACGGAGGTGGGAATCATGCACATCCACCACCCGTTGTAGTCGACATCGAACCGCCTGTGCAGCCAAGGCGTTTGCCGAAGGTTGGACACGCTGAAGTCGTGCCGCATCTGCATATCCCGGTGGGGCTGGCTTGGGGAGAAGCGGCGGGAATCTATCGTTTCACCCATCGAGTACAGGGTGCTCCGGCTGTAAAGGTCGAACATGTGTCCGCCGACGATCGTGGGGCTCTTGCACCTGCCCGAAAAAGCCATCATCCGCATGATGCTTTCCGGTTCCATGACCACGTCGTCATCCAGCAGGAGGACGTAGTCGCTGCCGTTTTCCACGCCTTCGTACATGCCGCGGGCGAACCCTCCGGAGCCGCCGAGGTTAGCCTGGTCGATGACGCGGAGCTTCTGACCGAGCAGGGCGGCTACTTCCGCAAACCCCGGCTGGTCGGCAACCTTTCGCGAGCCCTGGTCGACGATGATCACTTCCTTGGCGAGTTCCAAGGCTTCGGGATGGCCAGCCAGGGTCCGGACATTGGCCAGGCAAAAGTCCGGCTTGTCCATGGTGGTGATCTGGATTGTCGCCGTTTCCCCGGTCCTCACCGGCGGCGGGCCCTCCCACCGTGCCTCCTTGAGGACGAGGTCTCCCCCACTGGAGGCCAGATCGAACCAATACCACCCGCCGTCGCCAAACGGCCTGATGGACAACTCAAATTCGGTGCGCGCGTCATTCTCAACCCTGGCACCATCCACGCGTTGGATGGTGCCGCGGGCATTTGACTTGTAGACGGTAACGGATCCCCGCCCGGCCGTCTCCACCACCAGGCGGATGTCCCGGAGGTGGGTCCAGCGGCGCCAGTAACTGGCAGGAAAGGCGTTGAAGTATGTACCCAGGGAGAGCTGCTCCCCGGACCGCACCCGGACTGATTGGCGCGACAGCAGATCGTCCACGTGCACCTCGCGGGTATTGGAGCCGACGAGGTGCAGTTTCTGTTCAACGGGTTTGGGGTTCCTGGCGAACTCATCGCTTTCCTTGAAGCGAACCCCGGTTGCCGGGCCGGCATCCGCATAGAGGGACATAGTGTCCACCCCCGACTCCGGCGGGAAAATTACCCTCTGAAGTGTTGACCAGCCCGGCGCGGCACTCATGCGTCGACGCCTCCGCTTTCCAGCTTGACGCCGCTTTCGAAGTGCGGCCGGATCTTGTTGTCGAACATGCTCAGTGCCGACCCGATGGCCATGTGCATGTCAAGGTACTTGTAGGTTCCGAGGCGTCCCCCGAACAGGACGTCCTTTTCAGCGCCCGCAAGGTCGCGGTACTTCAGCAGCCGCTCGCGGTCCGCCGTCGTATTCACCGGGTAGTACGGCTCATCGCCCTTTTCCGCGAAGCGCGAGAACTCGCGCATGATGACGGTCTTTTCCGTCTGGTAGTCGCGCTCCGGGTGGAAGTGCCGGGGTTCAATGACGCGGGTGTAGGGGACATCGGCGTCGTTGTAGTTGACGACGGACGTGCCCTGGAAGTCCTCCATGTCGAGCACTTCCTCCTCGAAATCGATGGTGCGCCAGGAAAGGTCACCTTCGGCGTAGTCGAAGTAGCGGTCGACGGGTCCCGTGTAGACGACCGGGATGTTGCCCACAACCTTGTTCTTGCTGTACTCGTGCGACTCGTCAAAGAAGTCCGTGTTCAGGCGCACCTCGATGTTCGGGTGCTCCGCCATCTTCTCGATCCACGCCGTGTAGCCGTTGGTCGGCAGTCCCTCGTACTTGTCGTTGAAGTACCGGTTGTCATAGTTGTAGCGCACGGGAAGGCGCGAAATGATCCCGGCAGGAAGATCCTTCGGATCCGTCTGCCACTGCTTGCCCGTGTAGTGCTTGATGAAGGCCTCGTACAGTGGGCGGCCAATCAGCTGGATGCCCTTGTCGTTCAGGTTCTGTGGATCTGTACCGGCGAGCTCACCGGCCTGCTCCTGGATGAGCTCACGTGCTTGGCCCGGGGTCATGTTTGCGCGGAAGAACTGGTTGATCGTGGCGAGATTGATCGGCAGCGAGTAGACCTCGCCCTTGTGCACGCCGTACACCTTGTGGACGTAGTTCGTGAAGGTGGTGAACCGGTTGACGTACTCCCACACCCGCTCATTGGAAGTGTGGAAAAGATGCGCCCCGTAGCGGTGCACCTCAATGCCGGTCTGCTCTTCTTTCTCGCTGTAGGCATTGCCGCCGATATGGTGGCGGCGGTCGATGACGACGACCTTAAGGCCGAGCTCGGTAGCGGCCTGTTCTGCGATTGTCAGGCCAAAAAAGCCAGACCCAACGATGACAAGGTCAGCGGTCACAAAATCTCCTGGTTTGAATGCGGGCAGCGCAATGATGCGCATTGTCTGCTGTTCTAGCCTACCCGAGGCATCGCGGCGCCCGTCGAATCAGCGGCCGGTCACGCCACCGGCGCTCGGCACGCGTAGTTGTCCACATAGCTGCTAACGGCGGGGGTGGTACCCGGCACGTCTGGTTAGCGTGGAATCAACGGCAAGAAGGATCGGTGCTTATGAGACTGCACTGCACACTGGTGGGCGGACCCGGGTCCTGCCTGGCCCCCCACCCGCTCGAGCTGACGATCGAAGCCCCTGACGGCGTTCCAGGCACCCTGATCTGCCGGCAGCTCACGGAGAAATTCGGAACGGGTACGGTCACCGTCGCCGGTGAGGACCTGCAGTCGGCCAGGTTGGGGATCCCGCCCCTCGTCACAGGGGCAATACTGGTCGACGGCGGCACGGAACCAATGCGCCGGAAGCAACGGTTCCGTCCTTGCGGCGCCCATCCTGCCGGGCTTGTCCTTGCCGTCCACACTGGCGCCGGTGCCGGAACCGTCGTACCGCTGCAGCGCGGCGAATATACCGTGGGCAGGAGCAATACACGGATCGTCATTCCGGACGCTGAGCTTTCCCGGGAGCATGCGCGCCTTACGCTGACTGACCAAGACATCTTTATCGAGGACCTGGACAGCGCCAACGGCACCTACGTGGACGGCGGGAGGATCCGGTACTCGGCCGTCTCCACGGGATCAACCATCACGTGCGGTAATTCAACCATGTCCCTGATGTTCGCCGACGTCCCGATCAAGTCCCTGGCCAAGGCCGGAGCATCGGCACAGGAACCGATCGCTGTCCCGGGGAGGGCGGATGCGGGAAACCGGGCCGCCCTTCTTGTGACAGCCGCCCTCCCGCTGGCCACAGGCGTCGGACTGGCCCTCTTTACGGGCATGTGGATGTTTTTGGCCTTCGCTGCTTCCTCGGCGTTTGTCCTCCTGGTTCCCGTTGTTGCCGGACGGCGCCAACGGCGGGATACCGCCAGGGCAGTCAGGGAAGCGGTGACCCAGGACCGGGAAAGGCGCCTGGCATCCGGACCTTCGCTTGCGGTTATGGCCCTGGCCTTGCGGAATGGGACCAGGAAAAGTGCTTCCGCACCCGATGAAGGTGGCATATGGCTGCGGCTGGGCGAGGTGGCGCAGGACGCCAATATCGTAGCGGTACCGGCCGCCGCCCTCGATGTCCCATCCGTTGGCTCGGTCCCGGTTACCTTCGACCTGCTGCACCCCCGGACCGTCTTCCTCGGGACGAGACCACTCCGGGACGGAATGATCAGGTCCATCATCATGCAACTCTCGGGATATCCCCGGTGCAGGAGCACGCGGCTCATCATCTACGGGCAGTCAACGAGCCTCCCCCTGGCCGCACGGTATCTTCCTGATGTCGTCCTCATGGTGGCAGCAGAGGCCTGCCGAAGTTCCTTGAGGGAGGGATTCGCACCCGACTATGAGCACGGTGTCCTCCTGCTTGCAGACGCCACAGCTGACGGCAGGACGGCCGCCATACTCACGGAAGAAGCGCTTCGGCAGGGCTGGCAGGTCCTGGAATTCCATTCCAGCGCAGCAGCCGCCACACTCAACGTTGACGTCGTCCTGCACCACCACGGCTCAACGCTGCGCGGACAGGGAGAAGACACCAGGTTCGTGGCCGACCTGGCACATGACGAAGTCTTTGACGGATTTTGCCGGCAGCTTGCCACTGCCCCAAGCCGGCGGAACATTGGGAGGCAGCCAATCCCGCGCACCTGCGCCCTCGAGGATGTACTGCCATTGTCGCCCGCCCACGTGGCTGCACGCTGGGATTCGAGCATCCGGGATGCAGGCCTTGCCGCCCCGCTGGGACTCGACGCGGACGGGGCCAGGATGCTCGACCTCCAGGCCGATGGACCGCATGTGCTGGTGGCCGGCACCACCGGGGCCGGCAAATCGGAGCTGCTGCGCAGCCTCACCCTGGCCCTGGCACTCACCCATCCGCCCGACCGCATCAACTTCCTGTTCCTGGATTTCAAGGGCGGTTCCGGGCTCGGCCCGCTGACCGGCCTGGTCCACTGCGTGGGGCTGCTGACCGACCTGGACAGTGACGAACTGGAACGCACGCTGACCTCGCTGCGGGCGGAAATCCGGTTGCGTGAGGAAGCGCTGGCGGCCGCGCGGGTTCCGGACCTTGCCGGGTACAGGTCCACAGCGGAAGCCGAACGATTCGCCCTTCCCCACTTGGTGATCATCATTGACGAATTCCGTATGCTCGTCGACGATGCACCGGAGGTAATCCGCGAGCTGATGCGGATAGCATCCATCGGCAGATCCCTCGGTATCCACCTCGTCATGGCGACCCAGCGGCCACAGGGAGCGCTGACGGCTGATATCCGGGCCAACGTCACCTCCAGCATCGCCCTGAGGGTGCAGTCGGACATGGAATCCGTTGACATCATCGGTTCCAAGGAGGCAGCCGCCATCGGCGTTGACGCCCCCGGACGGGCATTCCTGGCCCGGGGCACGGAACCAGCCCGGGAGTTCCAGGCTGCAACAACCAATCTGGTCCGCCCCGGGACAACCCCGGACGGGACCATCACTGTGGAGCTCACTACGGACCATCTCTCTTCAGGCATGCCTGAGCCTGAAGAAGCGGAACCGCAGACTCCTGCGCAGGCCGTTGCGCCCCTTATCGCAGTGATTCGTGAAGAATGGGCGTCCCGGCAGGGAGTTGTGCCACGTGTTCCGGTCGCCCCTCCCCTGCCCACTGAGATCATTGAGCCTCTGGCGGATGCCACCGGGTACAGCCCATCTTCCGGCGACTCTGTCTGGGCCATCACGCTTGGAGCATCGGACCTGCCGAAGGCACAAGCTGTTCGTCCGCTCGTTTGGAGACCGGACGTCGACAGTCACCTGGCGCTGATTGGTGCCCCCGAATCCGGTACAGACGAAGCGGCGCAGCTGGTGCTTCGGGGTCTACTGGCCCACCCCGAACCGGCGCACTGCTACGTCCTCGACGGCACTGGATCCTTCAGTGATGTGGCCAGGCACCCGCGCGTGGGTGCTTCCACCGGTGTTCATGAGCTTCGCCGTGCCGTGCGGATCCTGGAACGTGTAGCCCAGGAAATGATTCGCCGGCTCAGCAGGCCCGGGGAGGGGGCAGTTCCCCTGGTGGTGGTGGTCTCCGGCTGGGGCTCGTGGGTGTCGGCCTTTAGATCGGGTCCCCTGGCGTGGGCGGAGGAGCTCATGCACGATGTGGTCCGGGACGGTGGCCGGGCGGGCATCACAGTGGTTATTTCGGGTGACCGTGAGCTGGTCAGCGCCAGGTTCTGCGGGGCTTTGCCCAACAGGCTCTACTTTCCCGCCGGTTCAAACCATGAGAGCAGGGCGGGCTGGCCCCGTCTGCCGTCCACGACGGCAATCAAAAGCAGGGCCGTGGCTTTCGGCCCGGCTGCAGGCCGTGATTCCGCAGTTTGCCAGCTGTTCCGGCTGGCGCCCGGCCGGAACTGGCCCGGCGGTCCGTCGGGCGTTGGCCCCACTGAACCACCGCCATTCCGGGTGGAGCCGCTGCCCCTGCGGATCTCGGCGCCGCAAGTGCGCGGCCTCCAAGCGCCTGCGGCCGGGCCTGTAAACGCTGCACCCGGACAGACGCCGCAGGACCTGCTCATTGGAGTGGGCGGGGACGAGCCTTCTCCTGTTTACCTTCGGCTGGCTTCCGCAAGTACCGTCGCCGTCCTCGGTCGGTCCGGCAGCGGCAAGACCAACACCTTGAAGGTGTTGGAGGAACTGAACCCCGGTCATCACTGGCTCCGCCCAAGCTCTGGAATACCGGAAGCCAACCCATGGGCCAGGGTACTGTCGGCTGCCCGTGCCGGCGACCTGCCCACGGATGCTGTGCTGCTCGCTGACGACGCAGACCTACTGTCGCCGGCCGCCATGCGTGACCTCTCGGAGCTGCAGGCACTCGGCAAGCCGTTGGTGTTGACTGCCAACTACAGTCCGCTGCTCCTGCAGCGGGTTCCGCCCGTCATGGGTTCCCGTGCTGCCGGAACGGCGCTGCTGCTTGGACCGGCGTCCGTTGCGGACGGCGACGCGTTTGGGGTGCGATTCGAAGTGGAACCGGCTCCACCCCCGGGCAGGGCGGTGCTCATCTCCGCAGGACGGGCCCGCGCCATCCAAGTGGCATGGGCTTCCGATGCCGGCATAAAGGAGCAGGCCGGCCACCGGACGGCTACTTCCCGTTACAATGCGGGCGGGGCGCTTCCGCTCCGGGATGCATAGCTGATGACCCTGTTGTGGAACAGGAGCAGGGTGGCCGTTACCGCCGGCACGAGCATCACCAGCCCGAGGGCGACAAGGCCGCCGGTGAGGGTGGGGAAACCGATGGTGAGAACGAACAGTTGGGCCACAAGGGCAGCCGCACGGGTCCAGCGGTACCCCCGGTAGAGGAAGACCGCCACGGCGAAAAGCCAGACAGCGAACGCAAGCAGGAGTACGAGAGTGAAAACCGCCCCCCACAAGGACAGGACAGGGCTTCCGGCCAGCAGTTGATAGCCATACCAGCCTGCCGCCGCCAGAAGGGCAGTCGCCTCAACGGCAACAATCAGCGCCACAATGATGGCGGCCGGCGGCGCACTTCCTCTTGCCCGGGCGCCATCGCGGCCGGATACGGGCTTCGCCCCCCTCGGGGAGGCCGGCGGTTCGGGATCTTCCGGGGGTCTTGACACACTGGCACCCTACCGGACATAGTCGGTCATTGGTGAGGGCCAGCATGGGCAGTGTGATGTATCGCTCAGCGTTACGGGGATATCGGGCGTTATTACCCCTTGTTTACACAGCGTTAACATGACAGGCTTGATTCAGATGACCAAGGGGGCCCTGCCGGGCCCTTTTCCTTTGTAGCTACTAGTGAATTATTTCACAAGAAGCACTTCCCAGAAATGGAGCAACTGATCAGCATGGATTGGCGTAACCGCGCAGCGTGCCTGGATAAGGACCCGGAACTGTTCTTCCCCGTGGGGAACACAGGCCCGGCCCTGCTACAGATCGAGGAAGCCAAAAGCGTCTGCCGCCGGTGCGAGGTCGTAGACACCTGCCTGCAGTGGGCACTCGAGTCCGGGCAGGACGCCGGCGTCTGGGGCGGCATGAGCGAAGACGAACGCCGCGCCCTCAAGCGCCGCGCAGCCCGCGCGCGCCGCGCTTCCTAACAGCAACGCAAGAGCCCCTTCCGCAAGCTGCGGCAGGGGCTCTTTCCGTTTAATACAAGCGGGCGCCAACTGAGGCACGCCTGCCACGTCTACTTGCCGGACAGGCTGAGCCGGATCTGTACGGCGGTGCCACCTCCCTCGCGCGGCTGCCACTGGATGGTGCCGCCCAGTTCGCTGGTCACCAGCGTGCGCACAATCTGCAGGCCAAGTCCCTCAACGTGGGGCGTGTCCGGCAGTCCCACGCCGTCGTCGGCGATCGTCACAGTAAGGTCCTCGCCGTCTTCCCCCTCGGAACGGTCCGCAATGAGCCACACGGTTCCCGCCCTGCCCTCCAGGCCGTGCTCCACCGCGTTGGTCACGAGTTCATTGATGACGAGGGCCAGTGGCGTGGCAAGGTCACTCGGCAGTTCACCGAACGTGCCGGACCGCTCGGTCCTTACCTGCTGGGAAGGAGAAGCAACTTCCGCGGAAAGCCTGAACTGGCGTCCGATCAGCTCGTCAAAATCGACGCTCTGGGTAAGCCCTTGGGACAGGGTCTCGTGCACCAGCGCAATCGTGGCGACCCGGCGCATCGCTTGTTCAAGCCCCTGCTTCGCCTCTTCGCTGACCATTCGTCGGGACTGCATCCGCAACAGCGCGGCGACAGTCTGGAGATTGTTCTTCACACGGTGGTGGATCTCGCGGATGGTTGCATCCTTAGTCACCAGTTCCATCTCCCGGCGCCGCAGCTCGGAGACGTCGCGGCACAGGACCAGTGCGCCGAAGCGCTGCTGTTCGTCCCGGAGCGGAATGGCCCGCAGGGACAGGCTGACTCCGCGGGACTCGATCTCACTCCGCCACGGCATCCTGCCCGTGACCACCAGTGGCAGGGTCTCGTCCACCATCCGCCGGTCCTTCAGAAGGCTTGCGGTGACCTCGGCGAGCGATCGGCCCTCCAGGGATTCCCCGTCACCGAGGCGCCGGAACGCGGAGACCCCGTTGGGGCTGGCATACTGCACCACCCCCTCTGCGTCGAGGCGGATCAACCCGTCCCCCACGCGCGGCGCACCGCGTCGTGATCCTGTGGGGGAGGCAAAGTCCGGCCACAGCCCGAGAGTGCCCATCCGCAGCAGGTCATAAGCACACTGCCGGTACGTGAGTTCAAGGCGGGAAGGCATCCGGGAGCTGGACAGGTCCATGTGCGTGGTG
This sequence comes from Arthrobacter sp. Y3221157, assembly GCF_059089865.1. Classification (NCBI taxonomy): domain Bacteria; kingdom Bacillati; phylum Actinomycetota; class Actinomycetes; order Micrococcales; family Micrococcaceae; genus Arthrobacter; species Arthrobacter sp. Y3221157. The sequence goes on along the minus strand of NZ_JBNHFD010000004.1, from coordinate 20,456 downwards.
ACCACTGCCAGGGTCCGGCCGTTGCGGACCATGGGCACGGCCTCCACCCGGAGTGCCATGTCGCTGCTCCAGTTTGTTTCGCTGGAGCGCTCGATAGCCCGGCTGTTCCACGCCTTGTCTACTAGCGGCTGCAGGTCCGACCGGATTCCCTCACCCACAAAGTCCCCGTGGAAGACCGTGTGGGTGGTGGACGGCCGGACGTGCGCCAGTGCGATGTACCCATGGTCCGGGTGGGGGAACCAGAGCGCCAGGTCAGCGAACGCCAGGTCCGCCACCATCTGCCAGTCCCCCACCAGCAGGTGCAGCCACTCGGCATCGCCCGGCCCGAAATCAGCGTGTTCCCTGATGGGGTCCGTAAAGATTGCCACTGCACCTCCATTTGCGACGCCGGATTGGCTAGCGTCGGACGATTGACCTCAAGAGCCTCAATGCTACCGACAGTGAGGCCATATCGTCCGACTCGAGGGCGTTCACCTCGTCGAACATGCTCTTCGCCCGTCCCAGCTGCTCGGCGTTCCGCGCCTCCCATTCCTTGAGGCGCGCCTCCGGCGAGTCACCCGGCTCTGTAGCGTCCAGCACCGCCGTCGTCATATCCGAAACTGTGGAATACAAGTCGTCGCGCAGTGCCGCCCTGGCCAGGGCCTGCCACCGGTCCTGCCGGGGAAGGCTGCTGATCCGTTCCAACAGCGAGTCTGCATGGAAGCGGTTGAACACGGTGTAGTAAACGGCAGCAATCTCCTCCACCGGTTCCTTCCGGGCCCGGGCTATCTTGGCGATATCCAGCAGCACGAAGCTCTCAAAGAGCTCGGCCCACCGCAGTGCAAGCCCTTCCGGAAGTTCCCATTCACGCCCTGTTTCAAGCCAGCCGGCAACCCGTTTCCGGTCATCACCGCGCAGGTAGTCCAGCAGACGGGCACGCATGGGATCCATCAGCGGCTTGAACTCTGCCACCACATCCGCAATCGGCTGGGAAATGGACCCCTGGGTGAGGAGCCACCTGACCGCCCGGTCCAGAAGGCGCCGGATGTCGAGGTGCACGGTGCTCCAGTGCTCCGTCGGGAACGATGCAGGCAGGCTGTTGAGCTCCCCGACCATAGAATCCAGTTCGTAGATTTCCCGCAGCGCCACAAACGCCTTGGCGACAGCAACTTCACTGGCCGAGGTCTCTTCCATGACCCGGAAGGCGAAGGTGATGCCTCCTAGGTTGATGATGTCGTTGGCCACCACCGTCGCGATGATTTCGCGGCGCAGCGGGTGGGTGTCCAGTTCGGCGTCGAAGCGCTCGCGCAACTGCCGGGGGAAGTAGTCCCGCAGCGTCTGCCGGAACCAGGGGTCGTCGGCAAGCTTGCTGTCCCGGAGTGCGGACGTCAGTTCGATCTTCGCGTACGCTGCGAGGACCGAAAGCTCAGGGGACGTCAGCCCCTGGCCTTGCTGCAGCCGCTCGTGCAGTGACTCCGTGGTGGGCAGCGCCTCGAGGTCCCGCTTCAGGTCGGCTTTCTTTTCCAGCCAGTCCATCAGCCGCTCGTAGCTAGGGCTCCACTCGGCCACCTTGGTCCGGTCATTCAGCAGCAGGATGTTCTGGTCGATATTGTCTTCCAGCACCAGACGGGCGACTTCATCGGTCATCGAGGCGAGGAACGCGGGCCGTTCCTCCGGGGAGAGCTTGCCCGCCGCAACCATCCGGTCGACAAAGATCTTGATGTTGACCTCATGGTCGGAGCAGTCCACGCCGGCGGAGTTGTCGATGGCGTCGGTATTGAGGATCACCCCTTGCAATGCGGCTTCGATTCGGCCGCGCTGGGTCATGCCGAGGTTTCCACCTTCGCCCACCACCTTGACGCGCAGGTCCCGGCCGTCAACCCGGATGGCGTCGTTCGCCTTGTCCCCCACCGACGCGTTGGACTCGGTGCTGGCCTTGACGTAGGTCCCGATGCCACCGTTGTACAGCAGGTCGGCGGGGGCCAGGAGGATCGCCCGCAGGAGTTCCGGCGGGCTGAGTTCGGTCGTCTCGGCAGGAAGCCCCAGCGCTGCGCGGACCGGCGGCGATACCGGAATTGATTTAGTCTGCCGCGGGAAGACACCGCCGCCCTCGCTGATGAGCGATTTGTCGTAGTCGTCCCAGGACGACCTCGGCAGTTCGAACAGCCGCTGACGTTCCACGAACGAGGCCTCCTCGTCCGGGTTGGGGTCCAGGAAGATGTGGCGGTGGTCGAAGGCGGCCACCAGGCGGATGTGCCGTGAGAGCAGCATCCCGTTGCCGAAGACGTCACCTGACATGTCGCCGACGCCTACCACCGTGAATGGCTGGGTTTGGGTGTCCAGGTCGAGTTCGCTGAAGTGGCGCTTCACGGATTCCCAGGCACCGCGGGCAGTGATGCCCATGGCCTTGTGGTCGTATCCCACGGATCCCCCGGAGGCGAAGGCGTCGCCAAGCCAGAAACCGTATTCCGCGGCCAGCCCGTTTGCGATGTCGGAGAACGTGGCCGTTCCCTTGTCTGCAGCCACCACGAGGTAGGAATCGTCGTCGTCGTGCCGGACAACGTTCGACGGCGGCACGAGCCTTTCGCCGTCGCTTTCCGTCACGAGGTTGTCGGTGAGGTCGAGCAGGCCGCTGATGAACGTCTTGTAGCTCTCGACCCCCTCAGCCATCCAGGCGGCCCGGTCCACGGCGGGGTCCGGAAGCTGCTTGGCGAAGAATCCGCCCTTCGCACCGGTGGGCACGATGACGGCGTTCTTGACGGTTTGCGCCTTCACCAGGCCCAGGACCTCGGTGCGGAAGTCCTCCCGGCGGTCCGACCACCTTAGCCCGCCGCGGGCAACCTTGCCGAAGCGGAGGTGGACACCTTCCACCCGGGGTGCGTAAACCCAGATTTCGAACATGGGCCGCGGGAACGGCAGCCCGTCGATCCGGGAGGGATCAAGCTTAAAGCTCAGGTGCCGCTTGTCCTGGTAGTAATTGGTCCGCAGTGTGGCCTCGATCAGATTTGCAAACGTGCGCAGGACCCTGTCGGCGTCGAGCGTAGCCACCTTCTCGATCGAGGCAGCGAGCTCCTGCCGCACGGTCTCCTGGGCGTCCGCCCGCTCGGCGTCGTTGAGGTCCGGGTCGAAGCGCGCAGCAAACAGCGCGCTCAGGCCCCTGGCGACGTCCGGGTTGGCCAGCAGGGTATCCGCCATGAAGCCGAAGGAGTTGCTGTTTCCCATTTGCCGCATGTACCGGGCGTATGCGCGGAGCATGGTGACCTGCCGCCAGTGCATGCCCTCACGGAGGACAAGCCGGTCAAACGCATCCGATTCGGCGGCCCCTGTCACTGCGGCGCTGAACGAATCGGCCAGCAGTTCGCCGGTGGACACGGGATCCACACCCGCCGGGTACTTCAGCCCCAGGTCGTACAGGAAGAAGTCACGGCGGTCCGCGGTTTCAATCTCGAACGGGCGCTCGTCGAGGACTTCAAGCCCCAGGTTGTGGAAGTAGGGCAGGATCTGGCTCAGGCTCTTGGGCTCGAGCATGTAGAGCTTCACACGGGCGTCCTCTTCGAGCGTCGCCCCTGCCCCTTCGGGAAGGTAGACGTGGACACCGGGCCGTTCCTGGCGGGCTCCCACCGCACGTTCGGCGGCCGCACCATATTTCTCGAAGCGGGCGATGTCCTCCAGGGCATCCTCCACCTCGTAATCCACCCGGTAGCTTGCGGGGAAGGCTTCAGCCCAGATCGCGGCGAGCTCCTTGGCTTCCTCGGCATCCCGCCCCTCACGCAGGACCTCGGCGATGCCTTCACTCCAGGAGCGGGCCGCCCGGACCAGCCGTTTCTCGAGTTCGGCGGTGTTCACGTGGCTGACGTCCGCGTTCTTGGGCAGGCGGATGCGGAAGAACAGGCGTGCGAGTGCCGACTCGGTCATGCGTGCCTCGTAGTCAATGGACACGGCCTGGAACGTTTCGCGCAGTTCCTGTTCAATGCGGAGCCGGACGTTGGTGGTGTACCGGTCGCGGGGAAGGTAGACGACGGCGGACATGAACCGCCCGTAAATGTCCGGCCTCAGGAACAGCCGGGTCCTGCGGCGCTCCTGCAGTTTTTGGATGCCCAGGGCAGTTGCGGCCAGGTCAGGGATTTCAATCTGGAAAAGTTCGTCGCGGGGGTAGGTTTCCAGGATTCCCAGCAGGTCCTTGCCGGAGTGGGAGTCAGGCGGGAAGCCGGCGCTGCGCAGGACGGCGTCCACTTTCTCGCGGACAATCGGGATGTTCCGGACGGAGCCGGTGTAGGCGCTGGTGGCAAAGAGTCCGATAAATCGGCGCTCGCCGTTGACGTTGCCGGCGGCGTCGAAGCTCTTGACCCCGATGTAGTCCAGGTAGGCGGAGCGGTGGACGGTGGAGCGGGAGTTGGCCTTGGTGATGACAAGGGCCCGCTTTTCCCGCGCCTTCTTCCGCCCCGTGTCGGTGAGGTGCTGGATGTGCGGTGAGTCGGCGGCCGCGCGCAGGAGCCCCAGCCCGCTGTCCTCGCGCAGCTCAAGGACATCCTCGCCGTCCACATTGATGAGGTCGTACTCCCGGTAGCCCAGGAAGGTGAAGTTGCCGTCGTCCAGCCAGCGGAGGAGGTCCTTCGCCTGCCGCAGCTCGGCGATCTGAGCCGGGTTTGCCACCTGGTCCAGGCTCTCGGAGATCTGGCGGGCCTTCTGGCGCATTTTCGGCCAGTCCTCCACGGCAGCCCGCACATCATTAAGGACGCGGTTGAGGCCCTCCAGCAATGAAGTCTTGGCTTCTTCGGATACGCGGTTAATTTCGACGGCGATCCAGGACTCCATGTGTGAGGCGTCTTCGCCCTGCGCAATGAGGTGGGACAGGCTGGGCATCGCCGCCGTATCACCGCTGGAGATTCCGATGTGGGACGGGACCCTGTTCACTTTGACCAGGTTTCCGTTTTCCCTGTTGCGGGTGGCCACGATCAGGGGGTGGACCACCAGCTTGATTGCGGCGTGCTGGCGGACAAGTTCCGCGTTAACCGAATCAACCAGGAACGGCATGTCGTCCGTGACCACGAAGACGACACTGCTGTCTTCCTCGTCGATGATGGCGGTTTTCGCCTGGCCGGGCCGCCGTACAGCCGCAACCTCACGGTGGTTCTCTGCCCGGGCGACGAGTATATCGCGGGGATAACTCCGCGCGTCCTCCTCGGCCAGATGCTGGTAGTAGTCCCCAATGAAGCCCTCAGCGCCTTCAATGGAAAGTGGCTGATCCTCCACGCTGGATCCCGACGACATCGACACACGCCTCCATCACAAGTTTTTGCCGCTCCATTGCAGCTCTTATGGCGAGCCTAGTCCTTTACCCGGCGCCGTGCTGTGGAAGAAAAAACAGAGGATCTGGACTTTTGCTGGTCAGGTGCACAAACGAGCCTCCGCACTGCACGGCGAAGCATCGACTCGGGTGCCGCCTCAAGCAGCAGTGAACCTGACAGGAGGGCTGCGTCCGCAGCTGCGGGGTCATAGGGAAGGAACTCCTTGAGGGCAGCCGCCGGGCCAAACCTCTCCCAGGCGTCACGCAACTGCCGTTCGGGATTCCTGCCCACAGACGATGCACGTACCTTGTTCATCACCACAACCGGAGAGGCCTGCGGCACTGCGGCCTCAAGTTCCGCAAGCCCACGCACCAGGCGGGGCACTCCCACCGGATCCGCGGCGCCGACCGCATAAATTGTGTCGGCCAGCTCGAGCGGACGCAGTGTGGCGGCATTGCGGCGGGGGGCCATGGTGTCGAAGCTGAGTTCCTCATCTGCTTCGAGGCAAAAGCCGGTATCGACAATGATGGCGTCAGCGTTCCGGCGTGCCCGCTCCAGGACCAGCGCAAGGGCGGGCGCCCGAAGCTCGGTCCACCGGTCTGCCCGGGTAATGCCCGTCAACACCCTGAAGGTGCCGGAAGCAGTGGCAACGGGGGTGGCAATCCGTGCCAGGGCGGCATCGTCCAGCCTCCCCTGGTCGGCCAGCCTGCAAGCCTGCGCCAAGCCGGCTGATTCATCCAGCAAACCCAGCACGGCGGCGATACTTGCTCCGTAACTGTCGGCATCAATGAGGAGCACCTGTTGCCCGTCCGCGGCCAGCTCGCCGGCGATGTTGGCCGCGAGGGTGGTGCGTCCCGGAGACCCTGCCGGACCCCACACGGCAATAATCCGTCCTGCCCCCGGGCCCTCGGGAGAAGTTGCGGGTGTGTCAGCCGGCTCCGCCTGGAGGGCTGCGCCGGTGTCCGCCAGGGAGGAGGTACGGCCGGAGGATCGCCGGCCTGCAGTCGTCAATTGCTCTACTGCCTCCGCGATCCGCCGGGACAACTCAGCTGATTCCACCCCGGACAAAGCACAGGAGACGCCGATTTTCCGCAGCCTGGCGGCTTCTTCGGCATTATCCGTCAGCGCGATGATGGCGACTCCCACGGCTTCAAGCCTGTCCACGAGCGAAGCCGTCAATCCCTCACTGCCATCCGCAACCACAGCAGCCCGCGCCAGCCCGCTTTGGCATGCGGCCAGCAGTTCCGGGAGTTCGGCGCATCTCCTGACGACCGTTACAGGGCCGTGCAGCCGTTCAAGTCCGCCCACCAGATCCTCCCGGCTCTGGCCTACGGTGACCACCGGAATGCTCATCTCGTGCCGCCACCCGGATTCCAGACAACCGAAATCTTGGCTTCGTTGGCCTGCGCGCCGAGCAGAGCCGGCATCTGGCCGTCCTCCACGAGGACCATAAGCACCGTTGTCTTGGTGGAGCCGAGCGCAGAGGAACCTTCTGCCACCTCAGCTATCTCAGCTCCGGGAAGAAGGAGCTTTGGCTCGCTGAAGCCGTTCTTCGCATCCGGCTGGGCTACCCAAACGTCTACCCTGGCACCAGCTACCGCCTGCGACGGAAGGGTCTCCTCGATGCTGATAGCCACCGGTTTGCGGTCAAGGTCATCAACTTCACCAAGGCTTGCCCGGGGTACAAGCTGGTCCTTGCCGATCCGCTGCACGGCCACCACCCCTTCCGGCAAACCGGATTCAACGGGGATGTAATGCTGCTCGGTTTCGCCTAGCCGGACCTTGGCCCGGACAACGTTTTCAGGGGTCAGCTCCTCTCCCACTGCGATGCCGTCACGGGCCGCGTAGACCTCCGTGGTCCGGTCCGCACTATTGATCAGGAAAACCACCCCTGCCACGGACACCAGGACCAGCACTATGCCCATCAGCAGGCGGGGATCCTTCCAGGAGGGGCGCCTCAGGCGCGCAGCCGTGGCCGTCGATTCTGGAACCATGCCGTATCTCCCCCTGGTAGCGCCGGCACCCCCGTTGCGGCCGGACACCTCATTGTTGCGGCCAGGGCCGCCAAAACGAAAGTCATTGGTGTAAACAAGGCCAATCTGTGGATAACGAACGCAAAGTGATTCAGGTAGTGGCAAAATGGAGGCATGCCCAGGTTCCTGACGCTCGCGGATGTCGCCGAGCAGCTCCAGATCAATTCGCCTGCCGCGTACGCACTGGTGCGAAGCGGAGAACTGAAGGCTATCCAGGTGGGCGGGCGCGGCCAGTGGCGCGTGGAAGAGAAAATGCTCGAACAGTACATCGAGGAGCGCTACGCCGAGGCCAGCCGCATGATCCAGGAGTCCAAGTCCCGGTCGGTCTGACCAGGCGCGCGTCCCGGACACCTTCCGGCCGTGCGGTCACATGTCCCGCACAAGGGGCGACCTGATAGCTGCCAATGCCGTGAACGGAACGGTCGAAACCCCTGTGACACGAGGGCTTCGGCGCGGCTCCCCCGGAACCACTGTCGCGAGGTCGAGGTAATCCCTGCCCACCCTGTCGATGACCCCTTCGAGGCGGACGGTGCCGGCGCCGGGGCCGGATCCCAAGGTAACGGTGAGCGCAGCCCGGTCCCTGGCGAGGGCGCGCAGAGAGTGCGCGAGACCCAACGCCCGGCGCACCTGAGACGGCTCGGAACGCGAGAACCTGTCCAGGCCCGTGTACCGGGCTACCGCGGCGTAGGGAACCAGGATCTGGTGAGGATCCTCATGCAGGACCAGGGCGTCCGCACCCGCGTGGCTCAGTGTTCCGTGCAGCGTTTCCCCGCCTGACAAATGCACAGCTACGAGGCAACCGAGAGCTGCGCGCAACCTGTCAGCCAGCCCCAAGTCCACCTCCTCGGCCCTGGCGCGTTCGTTGACTTCGGCGTCGAGCGAGAGCCTGTCTGACTCCGCCAACTGGCTTTCCATGTCATTGAAGAGTGCATCCCAGCGCATCCGGCCAGAGTAGGGCCGCCTCCCCGGCGGGTCAAGCAAAAAAACTTCCGCCCTCCAACGTCTGGACAAACATGAAGATACCGGAGCAAACTGAACCAGTCACATCAAACTGCATCAAAGTGCATCAAAGGGGTAAAGATGGCACGAACCGACTCCACCCTCGGCGCCGACGCAACCATAGCCGCCGGCCTGCTACTCCTGGGCGTGCTGCTTTCAGTCATCGGCGCGGGGCTCCTCGACCAATGGCAGGAATCCATTGCCCGGAACCACGAATTCACCGTCGACCAGATTCTGGGGGCGGCCGCAACAGCCTCCGGTGCCATCCTGCTCCTTTGGTGGCTGCTTTCCCTCGCCAGTGCGGCAGCCGGTTTGATTCTTGAGAAACGTGGCAGGATGGATGCCGCCGCAGCGGCAGGCAGCATGGCACCGGCGTTCATGCGGCGGCTGGTCATTGCCACAGTGTCGTTCCAACTCTTGTCCGGGGCTGCAGCCAATGCGGCAGCACCGGGGCCGGAATGGGCACCCACAACCCAGGGACAGGAGCGAACCTCGACTGACGCCGGGGTCAACGCTTTGGCCCGGGCACAAACCGCAGGACCCCCGGCTTCACCGGCTTCTGAGGCCCCCTCCAGCGACACTTTCCCATCAACGTTTGAGCCCGGGTGGCAGCCGCGGGGACCTGTCGTCGAACCCGGGCCGCTGGCCGCGTCGCCCGTCCGCGGTAATTTCTCCACACCGGCAACGGGCTGGCCTGCCGGGGCCGTGACCGTCCTTGCCGGCGACAGCCTGTGGGGCATTGTGGCGAACCATCTGGGCCACGGAGCGTCGGACGTGGACATAGCCCTCGAGTGGCCGCGCTGGTACGAAGCCAACAGGGAGCTCATTGGCCAGAACCCGGATGTCCTCCTCCCGGGTCAGGTTCTGCTGCCGCCGGCACCTGCCTAACCAGCCGCCACCCGGCAGGAACTTGACCCGCCGGGCACCGACGGCACGAATTCATCAAACGAAACCACTACAAAGGGGAATCCATGTCTGCAGTCACGCCAATCCGTGCCGCCCAGGGACCAACAGCCAGCAATCCTGGAACAGGACGGGCGCCGGGGACAGCGGGAGTTCCGCTGGACCAGCGCCGCACCAGAACTCCCCGGCCGCCAAATGCACCAGAGCTTCGGGCAGTGGACGAAACAGCAGAGGTACGGGCCATCACCCGCGGCACCGTCCAGGCCGCCATGGAAGTACTGGCCGGGATACGGCCTATCCACCAACTGGCCCGCCGGCTGGATCCGCGTTGCCTGGGGAATCTGCAGCACCGCGCTTCCCTCATCAGGCGGGAGATAAACCGCACCGGAAACCCGGCGCTGGCCCGGCTCCACCGAAATTCCATCGTCCGCTCGGTCCGCGTCTGCGAAGTCGCCGAAGGTGTTTTTGAAGCAAGCGCGGTGGTGGTGGATGACGTCCGTGCCCGCGCCGTAGCCGTCCGGCTGGAGCGCAGCAAGCAGGTGTGGAGGGTGACCCAACTTGTCATCGGCTGATATGCAGAAAGGAGGCAGGTCCGGAACTTACGGACCTGCCTCCTTAGTTGCCTACCGTGGGGGGCACACGATCAACAACCGCTGGGTCAGCGGCGCTTCTTCTTGCCCGTCGACCGCCGGGCCGCATCCTGTGCCGCTGCCTTGGCGGGATTTCCGGAACGTCCGGACGATCGCGTCTCCACCCGGGTCTGGGTTCCGCCAGTTTCGCTCGGTGCCGTGTATTGCAGCTGAGCTGGCTTTTCAGGCGCTTCCAGGCCAGCCGCCTTCACCTGTGGTTCAACATGTTCAGTGTGGCCGCCGGCGGCATCCGGAACCACGACGTCCTGTGCAGGCGTGACTTCCACTTCCAGGTTGAACAGGAACCCAACACTTTCTTCGCGGATAGCCTCCATCATGCTCTGGAAAAGGACAAACCCTTCACGCTGGTACTCGACGAGCGGGTCGCGCTGGGCCATGGCGCGCAGGCCAATGCCTTCCTTGAGGTAATCCATCTCGTAGAGGTGTTCCTGCCACTTCCGCCCGATGACGGACAGGACCACACGGCGTTCCAGCTCCCGCATGCTCTCGGAGCCGATGGCTTCCTCCCGTGCCTGGTAGACCAGGCGGGCGTCGGACAGCAGCTCTTCCTTCAGGAATTCCACCGTCAGGCGCGACTTGCCGCCGGCCTCATCAATGATGTCCTCGGCCGCGACGGTCACTGGGTACAGCGTCTTCAGGTTGGTCCAGAGCTGCTGGAAGTCCCAGTCGTCGCCGTTCCCTTCCGCCGTAGCGTCGTCGATCAGTGCCGTGATGGTGTCCTCAACGAAAAACTGCACCTTCTCGTGCAGGTCGTCGCCTTCCAGAATTCGGCGGCGGTCGCTGTAGATGGCCTCGCGCTGGCGGTTCAGCACGTCGTCGTACTTCAGCACGTTCTTGCGCTGCTCGGCGTTGCGGCCTTCCACCTGTCCCTGCGCAGAGGCAATGGCCCGGGAGACAAGCTTGGATTCCAGCGCGACGTCGTCCGGTACCGAGCTGTTCATGAGGCGTTCGGCAGCACCAGAGTTGAAAAGCCGCATCAGATCATCGGTCAGGGACAGGTAGAAGCGGGACTCGCCCGGGTCCCCCTGGCGTCCGGACCGGCCGCGGAGCTGGTTGTCGATCCGGCGGGATTCGTGCCGCTCGGTGCCCAGGACGTAGAGACCGCCGAGGTTCAGCACTTCCTCATGTTCGTCCTTCACCGACTGCTTGGCTGCTTCCAGGGCTGCCGGCCAGGCGGATTCGTACTCCTCCGAATTTTCCTCCGGGTCCAGTCCGCGCTTTGCGAGTTCGGCAACCGCGGTGAACTCTGCATTGCCGCCCAGCATGATGTCCGTACCACGGCCGGCCATGTTGGTAGCCACGGTGACGGCTCCCTTGCGGCCGGCCTGGGCGACGATCGCAGCCTCACGGGCATGGTTCTTCGCGTTCAGGACCTCGTGCCGGATGCCTTCTTTGGCAAGGAGCCGGGACAGGTATTCGCTCTTTTCAACGCTGGTGGTGCCCACCAGGACGGGCTGGCCCTTTTCGTGGCGTTCGGCGATGTCACGCACCACTGCGTCGAACTTGACGGTCTCGTTCTTGAAGACCAGGTCCGGCTGATCGATGCGCTGCATATCCCGGTTGGTGGGAATGGGCACGACGCCGAGCTTGTAGGTGCTCATGAACTCGGCAGCCTCGGTTTCCGCGGTACCGGTCATGCCGGAAAGCTTGCCGTACATGCGGAAATAGTTCTGCAGGGTCACCGTGGCCAGCGTCTGGTTTTCGGCCTTGATCTCGACGCCTTCCTTGGCCTCGATCGCCTGGTGCATGCCCTCGTTGTAGCGGCGCCCGGCCAGGATGCGGCCCGTGTGCTCATCAACAATCAGAACCTCGCCGTCGAGGATGACGTAGTCCTTGTCCCGCTTGAACAGTTCCTTCGCCTTGATGGCGTTGTTGAGGAACCCGATCAGCGGAGTGTTCGCCGATTCGTACAGGTTGGAGATGCCGAGGTAGTCCTCGACTTTCTCGATGCCGCTCTCCAGCACACCGACGGTGCGCTTTTTCTCATCGACCTCGTAGTCCTTCTCGGGCTGCAGCCGGAGAACAACCTTTGCAAACTCGCTGTACCACCGGTTGGTGTCGCCCTGGGCGGGGCCGGAGATGATCAGTGGCGTACGTGCCTCGTCAATCAGGATGGAGTCCACCTCGTCCACGATGGCGAAGTGGTGCCCGCGCTGGACCAGTTCGTTCCGGTCCCAGGCCATGTTGTCGCGCAGGTAGTCGAACCCGAACTCGTTGTTCGTGCCGTACGTGATGTCGGCTGCATACTGCTGGCGCCGCAGCGCAGGATCCTGGTTGGACAGGATGCACCCGCTGGTCAGGCCCAGGAACCGGTAGACGCGGCCCATCAGGTCGGACTGGTATTCGGCCAGGTAGTCGTTCACAGTCACCACGTGCACACCCTTGCCGGTGAGGGCATTCAGGTAGGCAGGAGCGGTTGCCACTAGGGTCTTGCCTTCACCCGTCTTCATTTCGGCGATGTTGCCAAGGTGCAGGGCGGCGCCACCCATCAGCTGGACGTCGAAGTGCCGCATGCCCAGGGTCCGGGACGCGGCTTCCCTTACCGCGGCGAAGGCCTCCGGAAGCAGGTCGTCCAGTTTCTCGCCGTCCTGGTGCCGTTCGCGCAGACGGTCCGTTTCCTCGCGGAGTTCAGCGTCGGTGAAGGTCTTGAACGAGTCTTCGAGTGCATTGATGGAGTCGGCATAGTTCCGCAGTTGCCGCAAGGTTTTTTTGTCACCCGTGCGGAGTAGTTTTTCGATAAGTGATGCCACGTGAAAATGCTCCCAGTCTCATGCCGCCGAATTCTGGCGTTTTTAGTCTACGGGAGAGACCACCGGCAGACGCCGGTTTCCCTCAGAGCTGATACTCACCTATCCGAGTGCCACCGCTTTGGCGAGGCCCGGCGCCAGGTCGCCTGTGGGCTGCACCTCCACCGCACTCAGCCCCAGCCACTGGGCCATGAGGGCCAGTTCCGCGGCGAGTTCGACGCCGGTGTCCGCCGGTGCTTCCGGCTCGGCAAAGGCGGATCTCACCAGCAGCTTCCCGCCGGCGCGGTCGGCTTTCAGGTCCACGCGGGCGACGATCCTGTCACGGAGGAGAAACGGAAGGACGTAGTAGCCAAAGCGCCTTTTATTTTCCGGAGTATAGATTTCGATCCTGTAGTGGAACCCGAACAGTTCCTCGAGCCGGCGGCGCTCAAAGACCAGCGAGTCGAACGGGCTGAGCAGGGCGCGCCCCACGGCCCGGCGTGGCAGCACGGCGTCCACGTGCCGGTAGATGTCACGTTTCCAGCCGGCTACCGTTACGGGTTCAAGCCTGCCCAGCCGCACCAGATGCTCAACGGACTGGGCGGTTGCCTTGACGGGCGTGCGGAAGTAGTCGGCAAAGCAGCGGATGCTTCCGATGCCGTGGGCCTGAGCTGCGGCCTCCGTCAGCCGGTGCAGCGCCGCCGCCGGATCCGCGTCGCTGTTCCGGTCCGCGTGTGGCAGCACTCGTTCAGCCAGCGTGTACTTGCGCTCGAACTGTTCTGTCCGGGAGGCCGCGGAGACCAGCCCCTCCTCAAACAAATGCTCCAGCACCCGCTTGACCGCGTTCCAGTTCCAGCCCCAGTTCGCTTCCTGTTTTTCCTCGACGTGGCCAATCCTGGCGGTCAGTTCCGAAGCCGTCAGGGGACGGCTGCTGGCAAGGGTTTCGAGTATTTTGGCCGTGATGGCGGCGCGCTGACCGGGATCCATCCGCCCTGCACCCACCCAGGCGCGCCGTTGCCAGAGCCGGAGGTCCTGGTAGTGCTCGGGCCGGATATAGCTTGCCTCGTGGGCCCAGTACTCCACCATGCGGCGTGGGTGGGTGCCGGACATCCGCTGCAGGATAGTGCGGTCGTAATTGCCAAGCCTTGAGAAAAAGGGGAGGAAATGGCTGCGTGAAAGGACATTGACGGAGTCGATCTGTACCAGCTGTATTTGGGCAAAGGTCCGGCCCACCGTCCGTGAAGTTACGGGGCCGGCGGGCCGTCCTTTGTGAAGTCCCTGCGCTGCCAAGGCGATCCGCCGTGCCTGGTCCAGGCTCAGCGGTGGCACGTCAGTCCTCTCTGGTGGCTATGGCCACCTTAAGCGTTCGCTGCAGATTCATCCGAGCGGTAGGCAAGGATCTTTTCCTCGATTACCGTGTCCCCGGGCTCGCATTCGTGGTCAAGCGTGATGACACCGTAAGTCCAGCCGCGGCGCCGGTAAACCACCGACGGCGTATTGGTTGCCTTGTCCACGAAGAGGTAGAAATCGTGGCCCACAAGCTCCATGTTGTCCACGGCGTCATCCAGCGAAAGGGATGCGGCCGGAAAGACCTTGCGGCGGATCAGCACGGGGGAATCCCCGGCCGGGATGTCGTTGTCCACGTCATAAGGGGACTTGTCAACAGGCGCTGCCGTGGCTTCGTTCCGGTGGCTCGCCTCGACATAAAGCGGTTCGTGGGTACTGGCAGGCTCGAGTGTGGCGGTCGCTTCCCGGACGGCCTTCGGAGTGTGCCGCCCGTGGTGGACCTTCTTGCGGTCCTTGGCGCGGCGGAGACGCTCAAGCAGTTTGTTGTATGCAAGATCGAACGCTGCAAACTTGTCGGCGGCACTGGCTTCGGCACGGATCACAGGTCCACGGCCCAATACTGTCACCTCAACGGTCAGCTGGTCGCCGGTCTGCCGGGCATTCGTCTCCTTGGAGACCTTGGCATCGACGCGCTGGACTTTGTCTCCAAGCGACTCGATCTTTGAGATCTTCTCCCCGGCGTATTCGCGGAACCGGTCTGAAACTGTCAGATTTCGTCCGCTGATCATAAACTCCATGGTGCCCTCCAAATGACTTCGGTGACACGACGGCGGCACTTCGCTGGGCCGAGCTGTTTGACAGTCAAGCCCCTCTCCGAGCCGCCATCGACAGGTACATTCTGTTCTTGGTACCCACCACCGACGTTAGTTCATAGCCATCCGTTATTCATCCTTTCCCGGTTTATTTTTTTCTAAGTCATGGTTGTTTCCGCGGCCCCGGAGGCCTCCGTGCCGGCGCCAGCAGCGTCGGGCGGGCGTGTCGCGGCCAGGACCACCGCACCGGTGACTACGGCCCCCGCCTGGTGCAAAGCCCGGGCCGCTTCGGCAAGGGTGGCGCCGGTGGTGAGGACGTCGTCGACGATGATGCAGCGTCGTCCGGCAATCCGTACCCCATCCCGGCGCCGGACCTTCATTGAGCCGCGAACACGCTTGGCCCGGGCTCCCCGGCCGAGCCCCTTCTGCCCTCCGGCCACCCGGACGCCCGCCCTGCCGGCCTTGCCCAGGACGTCCGCCACCGTGACTCCCGGCATCAGCCGCGCCACCTGTGCCAGGAGCAGGTGGACGGGGCTGAAACCCCTGCTCATGAAGGCCGTGGAACTGGTGGGAACGGGGACAAGACAGGCTGCCTGCCCCTCCCCCGCCGCGGCCAGGACACCGCGGGCAAGTGCCCTGCCAAGGCTGCTCCTGAGCTGATGCTGGCCGTGCCGTTTAAACGACAGGAGCGCCTGCGCAAGTTCCTCCCGGTACACGCCGGAGGCTACGACCGGCAGCAGCACCCTCCCGCCAATGTCCATCAGCGCCGGCGCTCCGGTCTCAGCACGGAACGGATCCCTGGTCAGGCGCCTGATCTGCCGGTCGCAGGCGGCGCAGAGCGCGTGGTCTTCAGCGCCGCAGCACACGCAATCCACCGGAACGGCCAATGCCAGCAGCTCAGCGGCCGCGCCGGACAGCTGCTCCGCCAGGCGCAGCAACCGGCTGCTGTGCTCCGACCGGTGCCGGGCGGATCGGGGTGGCAGGGGAAAAAGATCGGGATCGGTCCGGGGGCGGCGGCCAGAGGGAGGCAGGAAAGCTGGACTGGTCATGGCTCCACGTTCCACGCCGCGGGCGTTGAAGGACAGTCCTCCGTCATGGCATGTGGACATTGCTGGGGAAGCATGCGGCAGTTCCGCCGCAGCTCCTGTGGTTAACCGGGGAAGGACGGATCGATAGGTCCCTTGATCTGCGGTGACCAACCGTTGCCCAGCCGCTGGAAAATGCCCTCGGCTGACTGCCCGTAGACCTCTTCGGCGCCATTTCCCGCGCTGAGGGCCACAAGCCCGGGCCACGGAGCCAGTTGCTGCGGCTGGCCCGACGTGAGGGACAGCAGTTCCGGCGTGACGTTGGACGCCGCCGCCCCCTTCATCACCGCCACCGTTGTGTCACTGACCCACGCCCCCTGGTCAGGGTTGCTCTCGGTGGCCAAGGTGACCGGTGCCGTCAGTTCACGAGGGGTTCCGTCACCGCCACGGATGATGCCGGCCACCTGTACCCGCGTCCTGCCGTTCTGTTCCGATATGACCAGGGCCCGCACCCCCTCCCGCGAGATCCGGAGTTCCTTGACGGTCCGGCCGGCGAGCCATGCGGGGGCCAGCGTGACCGAAGGGACGGACGCCCCCTCGGCCACCCCGCCCGGGCGGTAGGCAACTACTTCCGTGGCGCCGTTCGCTCCCGGCCCTGCAGTCCACACCCAGTCGTTGAGGTCAAAGGAGGGGCGGCTCAGCGTGCTCCGGGTGGTAAGGGACCGTGCCGGCTGTCCAGGGTTGATGCCGTAGAGGGTGGTCCTGCCGTCGTTGAGGAACGCTGCCGTCTGCGATACCGGGGATTCCGCGGGGAACCGGGGATTCAGTGCCGAAACCGGCTGCATGTCCGGCAGCGGGGAAACCCTGTTGTTCTCGTACCTCACCAGCTCGTTGCCGCTGATGGCGATCTGGCGCGACGGCACGCTCTTGTCCTGCACCGGCGGCAGCACGGATCCGTCGTCCTCCACCCGAACCAGGTCCTGGTTCGCCCGCAGCTCCACATTGACCACATCGGGCTGGCTGCGGAACGTCAGTGTCAGCTGCATCTGCATGCGCAGGCGGTCCTCCGGGGAGGTCTCCATCAGTTCCTTCGCCGTCAGGTCCACCTGCGCTGCCCCGGACACCACCGGGACGGATTCACGGGCCAGCTTGATGCCGGACGGGAAAGCGCTGGCCACCGCGCCCCGCAGGTACGGTGCAGGCCCGGCAAGCAGGGCGCTGGTCATCGCCTTCACGGTCTTATTCCTGATGAACCACCGCACGTCCGGAACCGCAAAGGTGAAGGTGGGATCGTAGAAGTAGATGGGATAGGCGCCGTAGATCACCTTGAAGGTCTCTTCGGCGATGGCTGTACCGTCTGGAATTGCAGAGATGCGCCACTCACCGTCGACCTGGGTGACGGTCACGGGGATCTTCTCCACTGTTCCTTCCGGTGATTGCGTGGCGATCCCGTCCGCATCGATCGTGTAGGCGACGTCGAGCTCGTAGTTGTAGACGTTTTCGGTGTCTGTGGCCACCACCCGGGCGTCCCTGTAGACGAGGGCACGCTGGTCCGGCTTCCAGGACACGGAGGAAGCCTGGGTCAGGTATTGGCGGGCGACGGCGTAGTCGTCCTCATACCCGCTTCCGGCCCGGTAGAAGTAGTCGATGATGGTCTCGGGCGAGGCGCCCGGCTGCGGTGCTGCCGGGAGGAACACGGGTGCGCTGAGGTTGCCTGCGCTGCCTTCGCTGCTCTTTCCCACCGGTCCGGAGGTGGGGATGCGCGCGCAGCCGGCCAGCACGAACGCAAGGGCAAGCAGGAAGGCGGCGCCTTTCACCAGGAGCAGGCGGCGGGGCATCATGGAGTTTCTTTCGACGTCGGCACCGGGGCCAGGCGCGCAGCGCCGGTTTCAAGGACCAGCATGTTGCGGTTGTCCATTTCCCTGGGAATGTTGCGCGGTTCACCGGGAGCCATGACGTCATCGGGTTCGAGCTGGACAGGCGACGTATCGAAGTTTTCCCCCTGGTGGAGCGGCAGGGTGAGCCGGAAGTTGGCGCCGGAACCTTTCCTGCCCCAGGCTTGCAGCCAGCCGTTGTGCAGTTTGGTGTCCTCCATGGCGATGGACAGGCCCAGTCCGCTGCCGCCCGTGGTGCGGGCCCGGGCAGGGTCCGCACGCCAGAACCGGTCAAAGACCCGGGCGGCCTCCGAAGGCTCCATGCCTATGCCGCGGTCACGGACAGCAATTCCGACGGCGGCCTGGTTGGCTGCCACGGTGACGGTGACGGGTTTCCCCTCACCGTGTTCAACGGCATTGAGGATCAGGTTCCGCAGGATTCTGTCGATGCGCCGGGCGTCCATGTCCACCACGATGGGCTCGGCGGGGGCACTGAGGACAATCTCCGAACCGTATTCAGCCGCCACCGGCGCCGCCCCTTCGATGACGTGCCCAACAACCTGCAGGATGTCCTCCGGCTCAGCATCCAGGACGGCCACCCCGGCGTCGAAGCGGGATATCTCCAGCAGGTCGGACAGCAGTGACTGGAAGCGTTCCACCTGGTTGTAGAGCAGTTCCGCCGACCGCTTGTTGATGGGGTCGAAATCATCGCGGGCGTCATACAGGACCTCAGCTGCCATGCGGACGGTGGTCAGCGGAGTCCGGAGCTCGTGCGAGACGTCGGACACGAAACGCTGCTGCATCTGGGACAGGGTGGCCAGCTGGGTGATCTGTTCCTGGAGGCTGGCAGCCATGTGGTTAAAGGACGCACCAAGGCGCGCCACCTCGTCCTCGCCGCGGACCACCATCCGTTCCTGCAACTGCCCGGCCGCAAGTTTCTCGGAAACCATGGCGGCATGGCTGACCGGGCTGACCACGTTGCGGGTCACGTACCAGGCCACTGCGCCGATCAACAGCACCAGCACTGCGCCGCCTGCCCAGAGCACGCGCTGGATTTCATCCAGGGTCTGCTGGGCGGTATTAAGGTCGTAGATCAGGTACAGCTCGTAAACGGTTCCGTTGAACGTCACCTTGTTGCCAACGGCGATTCCCGGCCTGTCCTCGGTGCCCACGGGAATGACAGTGGATGCCCAATACTGGTCCTTCCCGGATTCCTGGACCGCCTTCCGCAGTTCAGGGGGGATAACACTCACCGTCAACTGGTCCGAAGCGCGGGACTCAACCCACCGGTTCCTGGGCTTGGTCTGCTCAGGCATCGCTTCAAACACGTAGCGGCGCTGGATGACGGAGCCCCTGCCTTCCACGGCGTTCAGGGTGTCGTACACCAGGGTTATGACGCTGGACTGGTCGGTGACCTGGGCGCCGTCGAACGTGTCCTGGACCTGCTTGACGTTGTAACGGGTCTCCGACTCCGCCTGCGTCAGGCGCTCCTGGAACAGATTGTTGGCGATCTGATGGGAGAGGTATGCCCCGACCGCTGCGAAGGACGTGACGGCCAGGAGCAGAGTAGTAAGGACAGTGCGGAACTGCAGGGAGCGGCGCCACCGCCGCTGGAGGGCGCGACCGAGGTGGCGCAGTGCCGGAAGCAAGCGGCGGAAGCCTGTACCGACGAGGCGTGCAACGCGAAGACTGACAATCAGGGCCCGGCGCTGCCAGATGCGCCCCCGAAAGGCCAGTTCCCGGAATCCGGGCGTCAGGGAGTCCGAGTGTTCGGGGGCCGGCTGCAGCCCGCCTGCCCCCTGAACAGTTGGGGGGCCTCCGGTTGAGGGGGGTTCGGGCGGCGGTACGCCGGCTTTGCGTCCCTCCCCGGAAGCAGCGGGGTCAGGCCCCTGCTTTGTAGCCGACACCACGCACCGTCATTACAACTTCGGGAGCCTCCGGATCACGCTCAATCTTGGACCGCAGGCGCTGGACATGGACGTTCACCAGTCGCGTGTCCGCAGCGTGGCGGTAGCCCCAGACCTGCTCGAGCAGCAGCTCTCGGGTGAACACCTGCCACGGTTTGCGTGCCAGTGCCACCAGGAGGTCAAATTCGAGCGGCGTGAGCGAGATCCGTTCGTTGCCCCGGC
This sequence comes from Arthrobacter sp. Y3221157, assembly GCF_059089865.1. Classification (NCBI taxonomy): domain Bacteria; kingdom Bacillati; phylum Actinomycetota; class Actinomycetes; order Micrococcales; family Micrococcaceae; genus Arthrobacter; species Arthrobacter sp. Y3221157. The sequence continues at coordinate 751 of NZ_JBNHFD010000004.1, read as the reverse complement.
TGACGGTGTGCCCCGCGACGTCGATGGTGATATCGGCAATCCGCAGGGTTTCCGGTGCTTTCTGGTCGCCCGGGCGGAGGCGTGCCCTGACACGCGCCACCAGCTCGGCGGGCTTGAACGGCTTGGGCACGTAGTCGTCGGCTCCTGATTCCAGGCCGCGGACGACGTCAGAGGTGTCCGACTTGGCGGTCAGCATGACGATGGGCACGTCCGATTCGGCACGGATCTGCCGGCACACCTCGATGCCGTCCACGCCGGGAAGCATGAGGTCCAGCAGTACAAGGTCCGGCCTGGATGACCGGAAAACGTCCAGCGCCTGGGCGCCATCGGCGCAGAAGACCGGCTCAAAGCCGTCATTGCGAAGTACAATTCCAATCATTTCGGCCAGCGCTTCATCATCATCAACCACCAGAATGCGTGCCTTCATAGTTATATATTCCCTTATCAGGCAGCCTTTGTCCTGTTCAGCAGCCTCCGGCATGGCGGAACGCTAGGACGGCCGACGCCGGAACTATAGGCTGGGGGGCATGCCGGACCTTCCCGGCGCCCTTCCGCGCAGTGCGCCGGGCGCTGCGGGCAGCTGACGGCCTGGTACGGGGGAAGGAATAGGGTGGCACCACAAGATTCAGGCCCGCAGTGGCCCTCTGATTCGCCGTGGCCGTTATGCGGCGTTGAGACGGCAGATCTTCCCGGGCGGCAGCCGGATATGGATCCGCAGGACCAACCAGCCAATTCCATGTCCCACGGCTTC